>JAIVHN010000249.1 GCA_020201015.1 Spirochaeta sp.
CAGACGGCGCGCCGGGCGCACTATGTAGATACGCTCATTCCCGCCCTCGAAGCGCTTGGCCGTTACTACGCCAAGCAGACCACCCAGGCGAGGGCATCAGAGGCGCCCGCGGCACCGGAGCGGGCATCAGAGGCGCCCGCGGCACCGGAGCAGCCACCAGAGGCGCCCGCGGCACAGCCAGCCACAGCAACGGCGGAGCTTGGCCAGCGCCTTCTTGACATGGCAGCTCGGCTTGCAAAATACGCAGAGCGCGGGTGACACGGCAGGTGTCCGCCGCGCGGCCAGCCGCCCGGCCGACAGTCCGTAGCGCGGCCAGCCGCCGGGCCGCCGAGCAGTTCGCGGCACTAACTAAGGTGAGGTAGTTTTCATGTACATCAGTTTCCCATATGCCGACATCGACGGCATCGAGATCCCCGACGAACTGCTGGGTGGAGTGTACGGCCCCGAAGGCTTTCAGTCCGACACCGTCGCAGACAACACGCACGACACGCACGACAAGCACGACAGGCACGACACCAACGACACCTCCGCAGAAGCCGCACGCATCGCAGCCGGATTGGCGCACCCCATTGGCGCGCCGCGCTTGTCCGAGGCTGCGCGTGGGGCCAGCTCGGTGTTGATCCTCTGCGACGACATCACTCGGCAAACACCGGCAGACCGCATACTTCCGTTCATACTTCAAGAGCTACGCGAGGCAGGCATAGCTGAGGCGGCAATCAGCATTCTCATTGCCGGTGGCACCCATCGTGCCATGACGCAGTCCGAGCTGCAGCACAAGCTGGGTCCGGATATCCTGGCCCAGATTAAGGTAGCGCAACATGCCGAGGACCCCGCCTTAATGGATCTTGGATACACCGAGCTTGGTACACCGCTGCACCTCAACCGCGCGGTGGTGGAGGCCGAGTTCGTCGTGGGGCTGGGCCAAATAGTGCCGCACCGGGTTGCTGGTTTTTCGGGAGGTGCAAAGATCGTGCAGCCGGGTATCTGCGGGCCGGAAACCACAGGAGCTACTCACTGGCTCTCGGCGCGCTACGACGCCTCGGAAATCCTGGGCTGCGTCGAGAACCCGGTGCGCAGCGAACTTGAGCAGGTAGCCGAACAGGCCGGTCTCTCATACCTCGTGAATGTGGTGCTCGACGGTTCAGCCACGGTGACACAGCTCTTTGCCGGAGATTTTCGCGCGGCCTTCCGCGCCGGCGCCGCCGCCGCCCGCACCCTCTACCGTGCCCGCATTCCCCGCCGCAGTCCCATTGTGATCGTTGAGTCGTATCCGGCCGACATCGAGCTGTGGCAGGCGGCTAAGGGCATTTACGCTGGGGACCTGGTCGTGTCCGACGGCGGCACACTTATTCTAGTATCACCATGCCCGGAAGGCGTCTCGGTTGCTCACGGTAGTGAGATCCTCAAGCACGGCTACGCCCCTTACGACACAGTTGCTGGGGCGGTGGCGGCTGGCGGCATACGCGACCTTACGGTCGCCGCTCACCTGGTTCATTGCGGCAGGCTTTTATCACGGAATGTTGATGTGCTCTTGGTCTGTCCCGGCATTACAGCGGAGCAAACCGAGGCACTTGGATACCACTGGGCGGGCTCGGTCAGCGCGGCCTTTTCCGGTGCCTGCGCCCGTGCGGGTGGTTGTGGCGATGCGGTAGTCCTGCGCCACGGTGGCGATCTGCTGCCAATAGTCGGCTGAACTCCCGCGAACTGCGTCCCGCCTCCCGCGAACCGCGTCCCGCGTTGATTCTTCCCCCATGCTTGTATACACTATCTCCGGAGGCAGTATGGGTTATGTTCCAATGGCGGCAATTCTTGGGTGTGTAGTGCTCATGTTTCTGGCCCGCAAAAAATCTGAGGCATCGGTTAAGTTGCTGGATCGCACCGAGTTGCAGCAGGTTGCAGATGTTCTCTCGCAGACTCGGCGCACGGTTTTCATACCGTCTGTGGGTATGCTTGTGGCTGCGGTTCTGGTGTACTTTGTGCTTGATATTCGTCCCGAGTCTATCGCTGTCGCGGCCCTGGTGGCGGTGCTGGGCCTCACAACGTTTGCTAACTATCGCACCCGTGTGCAGATGGCGGCGTTGGATTTACCTGCTCTCTACTTGACCTCGCTGCGACAGCGTCATCTGTTTGAACTCATGGCAATGCTTGTTCTGATTCTGGGCATTGGGGCAACGGCCTTAGGGGCTGCTTGAGTACCTACATCGTCGGCGACCTGCATGGCAACCACGAAGGGCTCGTTGATCTGCTGAGCGCGGTGGATTTTCGACCACGTCGCGACCGTTTGTGGTGTGTTGGCGATATAGTTAATCGTGGACCCGGCTCGGCTGACTGTATACAGACAATCATGGGGCTTGGTAGTTCTGCGCGCTGCGTCATGGGTAACCACGAACTGTTGCTGCTTGCCTGTGCTTGGGGTTTTGCGGAGGAGGTGCCGGACTCGCTTGCCGCGGTGTTAGATCATGTGGAATCTACGTCGATGCTTGACTGGGTGCGGCGTTTGCCCTTTCTCATTCATGACCGCCGACGGCATGTGGTCGTGGTGCATGCCGGACTACCGCCTCACTGGCGCCTGTCACATGCACGCAGACAGGCAAAGCGGCTGCGACACATTCTCAAATCACCTCAAGGGCCTGACTTCCTGCGTGAAGCCTTTGAGCGCTCCCACGACGCGCCGGAGCTTCTTCATAAAGAAGTTACACCGCACAAAAACGCTCGGCGTCGTGGTAGGGCGGCAAACTCACCATATTACGCGATACACGCGCTGACCATGCTCCGGCGCTGTGGTCCCATGGGTGAGATTGCAATTAACCGCGATGAGTACGATGGTGCACGTAGCGACGACGGCTTTGAGGCGTGGTTTGATTATCCACGGCCGGGGCGGCAGGAGAAAAACACGCACTATGTGTTTGGCCACTGGGCCGCCCTTAACGGAGTAGAGCGACGATATCTCCATGGGTTGGATACCGGCTGCGTGCGTGGCGGACCACTTACAGCCTACGAGGTCGAGGCCGACAGGCTTCATCACCTTTCCTGTGAGGACATGACTGAATAGCCAGCGGCCGCCGCAAGCCGCCACCGCGAGCAGTGCAGCCGCGAGCCGCCACCGCGAGCTAGAGCGCCCGCTCCATGGCTTTCACCAGCCAAAAAACCGAACGATTATACGGAGTCGGCAGGCCAGCGATATCGCCATACTCAACAATCTTCCCGTTAATAAATTCAATCTCGGAGCGTTTGCCGGACTCACGGTCAAGCAGCATGGAGGGTTTGTGCTCCTTGCCAGCGCCCAGATAGGCCAAGGCCTCGTGATAAAAGTTCCAACCAAGCGCTATCTCGTTGGCACGGGCTACGGCGATGCCTTCTTTAAGGATCTCTTTGGCAAGTCGTTGTGAGTAGGGGTCGTTCCAGGCCTCGCGCATGTTCATTCCGGTAAGCGCAGACAGTGCGTTGAGTGCGGCATTGAGTATACCTTTGCGCCATACCATGCCTACGAGCCCGTCGGCGCGTTGGGTTGGCAAACCAGCGGCAGTTAAGAGCTGCGCAACCGTGACCGCACGGAGCTCCTGTTCGGGGCTGAGCTCCTGCACAAAATGCGGTAGGTTCTCGAACGCGACAACTACGTCACCCGTCTCACCAAAAGCCACACCGTGGTTGACAACCGCGCGGACTACTCTTGTGCGGCCGAGTGTTTCTGCAATGACTTGCTCAGTATCAATTCCGTTCTGCCAGCTCACCACCGTCGCGCTGTCCGACAAAAACGCAGCTAGCGCGTCGGAAATCAACGGCAGGGCGTTAGCTTTGACCGCAATAAACACCACCTCCGGGTCGTGCTCAGACAGCGCGTCGACCGACGGTACCACCGCCGCCGGCCCGGTCTCCAGCGTTATTGCACCGGAGACCTTCACCCCGTCGCGAGACAGCGTCTCGCGACGCTCGCGGCCTACCTCGCAGTACACTACGCTGTGCCCCGCGTGCTGCAGGTGCGCGCCCAATACCGAACCGACCGGGCCGGCACCAATAACGGCAATGCGCTGCGCATTCATTCCGAAAACTCCTTGCGGAGTTCGTCAAACTCTACCGGATATAACCCTGCATTTGCCAAAATCTCCAGCGCCTGTTCCTGATCACTAAAACGGAAGACCGTCAGCGACTTTCCGTCGCGCAACGGGAATGCGTACATATGCAGCACGTTAATGTACTGCTCCCACATGGGTTTGAGCACCCGCATCAAGCTGCCGGGTTCGTCGGGAATGCGGAGTGCAATAACTTCCTCAATCCGCGCCGGGAGCTGCATCTCCATAACTACGCGGCGAGCTCCTTCAAGGTCGGATACCAGCATGCGAAACGCGCCCGCCTGTTCATTTTCGGAAAGCATCATAACCCGAATGCTAATGCCAGCTGCTGCAAAAGCCTCGGACACACTACACAGCCGTCCGGGCTGATTCTCAAGCTCTACACAGAGTTGTCTCAAACTCATCCCTTGCCTCCCTCGTACATAGCTGCGGTCGGTGCCGCTGAAGCGGCCAGCGCACGGTGTTTCCGCTCGCGGTAGCGCGACCAAGCTTGACTGTATGTATACACAGCAAAGGAGCAGGATTGCAAGGTCGTTACCTAAGCCCCCGCGAAACCATCGCTCACAAAGGGAACAAATCGGACATAAATTCCGTGTTGGGTTTCATAGCGGCCACCCCGGCGTTGCACTTTAATCAGTTGTTGCGCCTCATGACCTATGGGGCCTACAACGCGGCCGTTATCTGCAAGTTGCTCAAGCAGTGGTTCGGGTAGTTCCGGCGCGCCAGCAGTAATAAGGACGACGTCGTATGGCGCAAAATTTGGCAGTCCCTGGTACCCATCGCCGGTGAAGAAGCGGATATTGTCATACCCAAGCCTGCGAAGACGGTCCTGCGCGGACTGGGCAAGGGTTGCGTCAAGCTCAATGGTGAAAACCTCC
>JAIVHN010000079.1 GCA_020201015.1 Spirochaeta sp.
GTATAGTATTGTAGGGGGTGAATCTAGTATCTGCCGTTGTATTCTTCCCCCCACTATTGTTACACTACGCTTGTTGTTATTACAAGACCGGAGAAGCGGCTTCTTGGCGGCATCTCTGTTGGGCTTGCTCGGCTGAGTGCCGTTGTTTACCCCTTACTTGGCCTTGGAGGGCTTCATAGTTCGTGCTGCATCCGGAGGAGGATTCATGGAAATTAAGCAAATGTTTGACAGCTTGGAACGCATTCTTGAAAAATCAAAGATTGGCGTGTTGAGCACCATTTCGGCTAATGGATATCCGAATATGCGTTGGATGACGCCTGCACTCTTGCGGGGTCAAACCGGCTTTCTGTACGCGGTTAGTTCGTCGGAATTTGCATGGACTCAGAGCCTTGAGACAAATCCTCAGGTTGAGTGGATGATTCAGACCGCACCATTGCAAGAAATTATGTATGTCTCGGGGCGAATCCAGATTATTGATAATCCGGCTTTGAAAGCCGATGTGCAAGAAGCTATAGGTGGTTATTTACAGACCTTCTGGAAAAATATGCCGGATGAGGCCAGCCTCATTGTGTTGGAGACCGTTATAGAAAATATGACCTACTTTCGTCCCACTGCAGGCGAGAAAGTTTCTGTGACGATATAGAGGCGGAGCTGTCTGTAGATTAGGCTCGTAGATAGAAATAAGGATAACGGGAAAAGGGGTATTCTGAATGGAAAAACTGGACGGATATAAAAAGGATCAGCTGGTCGCTATGTTACGCGATATGCTGACTATACGTCGGTTCGAAGAAAAGGTGGCCCAGGCCTACGGGCTCAAGAAAATAGGTGGGTTTTGCCATCTGTACAATGGGCAAGAGAGCGTGGTGGTTGGAGCGGTCGCTGCACTGGATATGAAAAAGGACTACCTGCTTACCGCATATCGCGACCATGGACATGCCTTGGCTACCGGCATGGACCCTAAAGTGATTATGGCCGAGCTTTTTGCTAAGGAAGCCGGTTGCTCGCGCGGCAAAGGTGGGTCAATGCATATGTTTGATGTAGAAAAACACATGCTTGGTGGCAACGGTATTGTCGGTGGCCAGATTCCGGTAGCTACCGGGGTTGCATTCATGCAGATGTATAAGAAAACAGAGGGTGTCACGCTCTGCTTTTTTGGGGATGGTGCTATCCACCAAGGTGCGTTTCATGAGTCCGCCAATCTGGCATCAATCTGGAACTTACCGGTGATTTATATTGTTGAGAACAACCATTTTGGTATGGGTACTGCCGTCAAACGGGTCTCGGCGGTTGAGGACTTTGACGTAAAGGCTAAGGGCTACAACATGACCGGAACTACGGTGGACGGCATGGATGTCATTGAGGTGCACAAGGCTGTAAAAAAAGCAGCCGAAACCGCTCGCAAGGAAGGTCGACCGGCACTGTTGGATGTAAAGACCTACAGGTATAAAGGACACTCAATGAGTGATCCCGCTAAGTATCGCACAAAAGAGGAACTTGAAGAGTTCAAGCTGCAAGATCCTATTCTTTTACTGAAGAAAGACCTTTTGGATGCAGAAATGATTACTGAGAAGAAGTTTGAGGAACTCGATAAAGAGGCCAAGGCTGTTGCTAAGCAGGCTGAAGAGTTTGCCGAGGAAAGCCCGGAGCCGCCGCTTGAGTCGCGCTTCGAGGACATCTACGCCTAAGGGAGGAACAACAATGCCTGAATTAGCTATGAGAGACGCCCTGCGGCAGGCGATGGACGAAGAAATGAGCCGCGACGACTCGGTATTTGTGCTTGGTGAGGAGGTAGGTGAGTATAACGGCGCCTACAAGGTTACCCGCGGACTACTGGACAAGTATGGTAAGCCCCGTGTCATGGATACCCCTATTGCCGAGTTAGGTTTTACCGGACTCGCGGTTGGAGCTGCCTTGGCTGGTTTGCGCCCCGTAGTCGAATGGATGACCTATAACTTTTCGTTGCTGGCTCTTGACCAGGTCGTGAATAACGCTGCCAAAATGCGACATATGTCGGGCGGGCAGCTTCACTGCCCCATTGTGTTTCGGGGACCAAACGGACCGGCCGAGTATTTGTCGTCGCAGCACTCACAGGCTTTGCAGAGTCTGTATGCACACATTCCGGGACTCAAGATGGTCGCGCCTTCAAATCCTTATGACGCAAAGGGCCTGCTAAAGAGTGCTATCCGTGACGACAACCCGGTCATGTTTCTAGAAAGCGAAATGACCTATGGCTTGACCGGTGAGGTGCCTGAAGAAGAGTATCTTGTCCCTATTGGTGAGGCCTCGGTAGTGCGTGAAGGAAGTGACGTTACACTCATTTCCTATTCGAAACCAATGTTGATGCTGTATAAAGCGGCTGAGCAACTGGCGGAGCAAGGAATTGAAGCCGAGGTTATCGATCTACGTACAATACGACCTTTAGATGAAGCGACAATCTACGAATCGGTGAAGAAGACCAACCGCGCAGTGGTTGTTGATGAGTCGTGGCCTTTTGCAAGTGTTGGCTCCCACGTCTGTTGGCTAATCTCGCGCAACTGCTTCGACTATCTTGATGCCCCGGTAGAGTTGGTATGCTCCGAGGATGTTCCTATGCCGTATAACCACAACATGGAGCTTGCGGTGCAACCGTCGGTGGAGAAAATTGTCCAGGCGGCTAAGGGCGTGAGCTACGCAGATTAGAGGCGAGAGTTCGGGGCGGAGTGCGGCTGGACCCATTTTGCTAAGAAGAATAAATAGAGGTAAGCGATGGCTGAAAAAATATTAATGACGGCACTGTCTCCCACCATGGAGGAAGGCACCATTGCCGCATGGAGTAAGAAAGAAGGTGATACGGTTGAGGCTGGTGATGTGCTGTGTGAGGTGGAAACCGACAAAGCAACCATGGACTACGAAGCCACCCAGGAAGGCACCCTCTTAAAGATTGTGCTTGGGGAAGGTAGCGGCGCCAAGGTCGGTGAGACAATTGGGATCATTGGCGAGGAAGGCGAGGACTTTGGCGAGCTTCTTAAGGAAGACAAGCCAGCCGAGGATTCCGCTCAGAAGGAACCGAAGAAGGCCGAAGAGCCTGACAGCGGTGATAGCGGTGCCAGCGAGTCACAGGATAAGGGCGCAAGCAGCCGGATCCGGGGCAGCTGCGGGTGCGGTTGCGGCTGAGGCTATGCCAGCGCAAGATCGTGATACACCGGTTACGAGTCGGCGTGCCGTTGTTGCCAAACGTTTGGCCGAAAGTAAGTTTAGCGCCCCTCACTACTATCTTAAAAGCTCAATTAATATGAGTGAAGTCATTCGGGCGCGTAACACCCTAAACAAGACCGTGCCGGAAAAGGTCTCCTTTAACGCCTTCCTCATGAAGTTTGCAGCTGAGGCCATTAAGCGGCATCCGGTTATTAATTCATCTTGGCAAGGCGACAGCATTCGAGAGTACGCCTCCATAGACATCGGACTAGCTGTTGATGTTGGGGCTGGGCTCATTACGCCGATCGTACGAAATTGTGGGGCTAAGGGAGTTAAAGAAATTGACGCCGAGCTTGTGCAACTTATCGATAAGGCTCGAAGCAATGCGCTCAAGCCCGAGGAGTACACCGGGGCGACCTTTAGTATCAGCAATCTTGGCTCATTTGGGGTGGACGAGTTCACTGCAATTATCAATCCACCTGGATCCGCAATTCTTGCCGTTGGGCGTACCAAAAAAACTCCTGTTGTCGATGAGCGAAATGATGGTATAATGGTACAACCAATTATGACGGTAACTCTTTCCTGTGATCACCGCGTTATTGACGGTGCTGCGGGTGGGCGTTTCCTGCATGAGCTGAGTCTCATGATGCAGGAACCCTTTAGAGTGCTGTTTTAAAACGCAAGGAAGGAAACAAGTGAACGAAAAAACTTTCGATGTTGCAGTCATAGGATCCGGTCCCGGCGGTTACGTTGCAGCAATTCGGGCCTCGCATTCAACTACGGCAAGGTACACAAGAACTCGCGCCAGGCGGCAGATAAGCTGTCTAAGGGCGTGCAGTTTCTCATGAAGAAGAACTCCATTGAGTACATCGAAGGAGATGCCGAGCTTAAGTCTGCTGGTGAGATTAAGGTGGGCGATACCACGGTGAAGGCTAAGAATGTACTTATTGCAACCGGTTCGCGGCCGCGGGAGCTTCCCGGCTTTGAGTTTGATGAGAAGCAGGTGCTGAGCTCGACTGGTGTGCTTATGCTTGAAGAACTACCAAAGAGCTTGGCCGTGATGGGTGCTGGCGCTATCGGCATGGAGTTTGCCCATGTGATGAACGCCTTTGGTGTTGAGGTCACTGTGGTTGAACTCATGGATTCCATTCTTCCAATTGAGGATGCTGACGCAGTGGAGGTTCTGGCCAAGGATTTCAAGCGCCGTGGTATCAAAATGCTTACAGGGACCAAGGCTACCGAACTTAAAAAGAACAAATCCGGCATTACCCTGAGTCTCCAGACCAAGGACGGGAAGAACGAGGAGCTCAAAGCCGAAAAACTCCTGGTTGCGGTCGGCCGGGCGCCGAACAGCGAGAAGCTTGGACTCGATACGGTTGGGGTTAAGACCGAGAAAGGATTCATAGAAGTTGGGGACTACTACCAAACGAACGTAAAAGGTGTGTTTGCCATTGGTGATGTCATCGCAACTCCTTTGTTAGCTCATGTTGCCTCTAAGGAGGGTGAGATAGCCGTTGAGTACATGGCTGGACACAAAGGTCCGAAAAAGCTGGATCCCGACGACATCCCCTCGGCAGTGTACACCGAGCCCGAGATTGGTAGTTTTGGCCCCACCGAGGAAAAACTTACCGAACGTGGTGTGAAGTTCAAGAAGTCGGTATTCCCGTACCGCGGGGCCGGTAAGTCGGTTGCTATTGAGGCGTCTGAAGGTGTGGTTAAGCTACTGTACGCTGAAGACACACACGAGATCTTGGCCGCACATGTTGCCGGTCGCAACGCGACAGAGCTTGTCCATGAACTGCTACTTGCGCGGCATTCTGAATTGCTGCCAGAGGATATTGCCTCCATGGTACACGCGCACCCAACGCTGTCGGAAGCGGTTATGGAGTCTGCTCGCGGGGCAGAGGGTTGGGCTATTCATGCGTAGGGGTTTCCCACGGGTATGAAATTCTGCTAATCTAAGCCGTGGTGGACAACAGTAAGGTTAACACAGCGCTGCTTCTAACCCTTGCGGTTGTTGCGGTAGGAAGCGTTTTACGTCTTACGGGAGGCATTGTCCTCCCGTTCGTAATTGCCCTCATACTCTATTTTGTACTCGCACCGACTGTCAATGTGCTGGAAAAGTTACATATACCGCGTTTTGTTTCTATCCTGATCATTCTGGTTTTGGTGTTGTCCTTCGGATTCTTAGTTGGATTGATCCTGTACTCAAGCATACAGGCCCTGCTGCGTGAGTTTCCCACCTACCAGATGCGGCTCATTGAAATCCTGTCTCAAGCCATAGCCCAGTTCGAACTACCTCCCGACATTCTAGATCAACTTGACCTCACGCGAACTACGCGTATATATCTCATTTCACTTTCAGGTAACTTTATGACCTTTGCCGGGTCCCTCACGATAGTTCTGATATATCTGCTCTTTCTCTTGCTGGAAAAGCCTTTTCTTAGAAACAAGGTGCGGATGGCCCTCAACGATCATACCACCCGCAAAATTACTATTGTAGCTCGCCACATAACTACGCAGATTGCGCGTTACCTGCGGGTGAAGTTACTGGTGAGTAGCTTGACCGGCATTGTTGTGTACTCCGCTTTCAGTGTCATTGGTGTAGACTTCCCCTTTGTATGGGCAGTGCTCACAATGCTGTTCAACTTCATACCCAGCATCGGCTCAATCATTATTACTGTGTTAAGCATTACCTTCACCGTTATCCAGTTTGCGCCCGATTATAACCCAGTAATTGCGGCAGCACTTGCTATGTCCATCTCGCAGTTTCTCATAGGTAACGTACTTGACCCAATGTTGTTGGGAGATCGACTTAATCTAAGTCCGGTTGTAATTCTTTTTTCCCTGTTGTTCTGGGGATGGTTATGGGGTATCGTTGGAATGTTCCTGGCCGTTCCCTTGACCGTTGCGGTTAAGATAGCAATGGAGAACATTCCCGGCTTTGAACCGATAGGTATATTGATGGGCACCGGCAACGTCAAAAAACCGCGAAGAATCTTCCGTCGACTACGAACCAAAAAGAGTAGGCCAGTATAAATGGAAACAAAACGCATGTTGACCGGAGACCGTCCCACCGGTCGACTTCACTTGGGGCACTATGTCGGCTCAATTGCCAACCGTGTTATGCTGCAGCATGAGTACGAGTGCTATTTTATAATTGCCGATCTTCACATGTTAACTACGCGGCCTGGTAAAAATGAAATTGAGAGCATTGCAGAAAACTCCCGCGAGATGGTGTTGGACTACCTTGCATGTGGCATAGACCCTGATAAATCTGTTATTTATTTGCAGTCGGCGGTACATGAGACCTACGAACTCAATCTTATCTTTGAGATGCTGGTCTCGGTGCCTCGGCTACAACGTCTGCCAAGTCTTAAGGATATGGCACGTGCCGCCGAGTTAACCGAGATGCCCTTTGGGCTTCTTGGTTACCCGGTACTGCAGTCGGCGGACATTCTTGCTCCACGGGCCCACATTGTCCCGGTCGGCAAGGATAACGAGGCGCATGTTGAGCTCACCCGCGAGATAGCGCGACGCTTCAACCATTTGTACGAGGATGTGTTTCCGGTGCCGGAGGTCCGTATCGGTTCAGTACCCACACTTGTGGGAACCGACGGCGCAGCAAAGATGTCGAAGTCCTTAGGCAATACCATTCTGCTGTCGGACGATGTCGCCACGGTAAATAAGAAGGTTGCTGGCATGTATACCGACCCCAATCGGATACGTGCGGATGTACCCGGCCGCACCGAAGGCAACCCGGTTTTTTTGTATCACCATGCGTTTAACAGCAACAAGGTCGAGATTGCCGAACTCGAACAAAGATACCGAGCAGGAACGGTCGGCGACGTAGAGGTAAAGGAACGGCTCGCGCTTGCACTGAACTCCTTTCTGGACCCAATTCGTGAGCGTCGTGACGCGTTTGAGTCCCAAAGTGGGTTTGCCGATGAGGTCATCTATAACGGCACCTTGCGCATGCGAGAGGTCGCAGGTGAAACGCTGTCTGCGGCAAAGAAGGCCATGGGGCTCACAGGGGCCTGGAATCGCATTAGCCGTAAGGCCGAACAAGCGCGTAAGAAGCGGGAGAAAAACTCGGGTGCGGCCGTCTGAGCACACATCCCAGCCGATCCCAGTTCTGAGCTCCAGCGAGGTTACAGAGTTCCAGCGCCTTATTCTGGAGTACTATCGTCGCTGTGGGCGTGTCTTCCCATGGCGAGAGAGCACAGATCCTTACAGTATTTACGTCTCGGAAATCATGCTGCAACAAACCCAGACTGAGCGAGTAGTGCCAAAGTACTATGCGTTTCTTAGCGCCTTGCCGGACTGGCGTGCTCTTGCCAAGGCCGAGTTACGTCAGGTGCTCACACTCTGGAGCGGACTTGGTTACAATCGTCGTGCTCGTAACCTCAAGCGTGCTGCCGAGATTGTCGTGTGCGATTGCGATGGGCGGCTGCCGCGCGAGGAAGGTGCCTTGCGCGCGCTACCCGGTATTGGACCAGGAACGGCTGGCTCGCTGCAGGCCTTTGTTTACAATCTACCGGTAGTTTTTATTGAGACCAATATTCGTCGAGTGTTCTTGCATGTGTATTTTCCAGGTCGTAATGAAGTTAGTGATAAAGAAATTCTTCCTTTGGTTGCAGCCACTCTTTACACGGACTCACCTCGTGACTGGTACAATGCGCTTATGGATTACGGTGTATTTCTCAAGCGTGAGTTTGGTAATGCAAACATCCGCAGTCGCCATTACACCCGCCAGAGCACCTTTGCCGATTCAAACCGTCAGCTCCGCGGACGTTTACTTGCCACGTTACGTGACACCGAAGCAGCAGATGCTGGTGTGTTGTCTGCCGCCACCGGCTTTGAGTATGACCGGGTTACCTTTGCCCTGGATCAACTCTGTGCCGAGGGTTTTTTGGTCCAGGAGGGTGCGTTTTACCGGGTAAGTTAAGCGCGAAGCACCAACTCTTCGGCACGGTGTATCAGTTCGGTATGTACCCGGAGCAGTTCGGCTTCATCCGCGGGACGCGCGCCTTCAATGTCGGCACAGACGCGAAATACTGGTTCGGTGCCTGATGGACGCATCCATATGAAACCTGCAGGCTTGCCTTCATCATCCTTAAAGAGAATTTTCATCCCGCTACGCGCTGCACCCTGCCTGTAGGAAGGCCCCTCGCCGGAGCGTTCTTCGGCGCCAATATGATTTACCACTTCATAGCTTGAGAAGCCGTAGCGACTGTGAAACTCGTTCTTGGCCCGCTGCCACTCCTTGCGAAATACTGACTCGTAGGCATTTTTTAAGCTGGCGTAGTCCTGTGTGTGAAGTTGCACAACGGCACGATCTTCGGTAACGCCGGTTGTGTTGAAGACAGGCAGTAGGTCAAGCAGCTCGGTGGGTTGTATGTTGCCGGCGGGGGGGGGAATGTTGAGCCGTTCGCACCAAGCCGCTACCGGTGATGTGTACGTGCGTGTGCGTGTTTGTGCAGCGTTGTCTGCGGGCGGCAAGAGTAGGCTAAGTATGGATCCCACCGTAAGCAGTGGAT
>JAIVHN010000080.1:0-4918 GCA_020201015.1 Spirochaeta sp.
GTTCGGAGTTCAACAAGCGGACAGGAGCCATGCAGGCGTTTCGCCGGGTCGTTGAAGCTCTCGATACCCGCTTTCTGCTGGTTTCGTTTAACTCTGAGGGTTTTATTTCGCGTGAAGACATGGTGAAATATCTGTCTTCTATTGGGCGCATTGAGGTGCTGGAGTCTCGCTACAATACCTTTCGCGGAAGTCGAAATTTACGTGGTCGCAGCATACATCTCACCGAGTATCTCTACCTGGTGGAGCGCAGTTAATCCGGCTGGTGGAGCGCAGTTAATCCGTTTCGGCGGGACGAAACTGCACCGAGACAATGTGCTTCTTTTGCATGGCCCGGACAACAAACTCACCATGGGGCGTTGAAATTGCGTCGTCTTTGACCGGAATTCTGCCGGTGTACTCGGTAAGATAACCGCCTAATGTCTGGGCGCTGCCGCTTGTTTCGAACTGAGTCCCGAGTGTGTCGTTGGCGAAATAGAGTGGGACGTCGGCCGCGAGAAGGTAGCTTCCATCGGGGAGTTTGACAATTTTTTCCAGTTCTTGTTCTTCATGCTCATCGTAAATTTCGCCAAGAATTTCTTCAATCACGTCCTCAAGCGTTACAATTCCGGCAAGTCCGCCGTACTCGTCGCGGACCACTGCAATATTGAGGCCCGACCTGCGAAAATGCTGTAACATGCGGTGAATGCGCCGGTTTTCAGGGATGTAAATGGGGTCGACCATAATCTGTTTCAGGCGCGTTGAGCGGTTACCCGCAACCGTCTTATCGAGCACGTCCTTCAACAGCACAATCCCAACAATCTCTTCAGGGTTGTCGTCATAAACTGGAATCCGTGAGTACCCGGCTTTAACAATTGCCGGAAGTGCCTGGTCTATAGTGATGTTATGGTTCAGGCTGAACACGCGGGTACGGTGTGTCATTACCGCCTGGACCGTTACATCACTGAATCGAAATACATTCTTAACCATATGGAACTTGTAGTTCTCGATAACCCCAAGTGTGCTCGCGTGCCCAATGACATGCAGAATTCCCTCGCGGGTGGGAGCGTTGCCGTGGTTTGGGCCGCTGAGGCGGGTGACAACATAACTGGCCGAGCCGACAATCCAGACAATTGGCCTGAGCGTTATGGAAAGTGCCAAGATTGCCGGGGCCATAGCACAGGCTATAGTCTCGTTATGTACAATTGCAATTTGCTTTGGTGTGACCTCGCCAAATATCAGAATGAAGAGTGTGAGTATCCCTGTCATGGCGCCCAAGGCGGCATTACCAAAGAGCCGAATAGTGATAGCCGAGGCAAGTGCCGAAGCGGCGATATTTACCAGGTTGTTCCCAATAAGCACCGTGGTCAGTAGCCGATCTGGGCGTTCCAGTAGCCGCTGAGCAACGTGGCCCTTCTTCCCATACTTGGTATTGAGTGAGTGAATTTGCATAAGTGAGAGAGAGGTAAATGCAGTCTCGGTGCCCGAGAACACACCGGAGAGCAAGAGAAGTACGGCCAAGCCGAGATACTCAGCTTCCATAAGGCCGTGGGATGCAATACGAGTGATAGTCGTCCATAGTTCGTTCGACCCCTACTATGCCGAACTGCGCCAACCGTGTAAAGCCTTTTTTTGACGGCTCACGTGGTTATGCAGTTAGGCGGTCGAGTGCGCGCTCAACAACTCCTTCGCGTCGTAGGTGTGTCCACCACTCGTCAGGACCCGCTGCTACTGCAGTGTTGAGATAGTCCAAGTTTTTCTCAATGTACTCCAGATAAAGGTTTCGCGGCTGATTCTCAAAACGCGTAAAATATGTACCGGCGAACCGCACGACGTTTTCAAAACCTTGTTCAAGGCGGACCTTAACGAAGGTGGTGTAAAAATCTCCGGTGCGCTGAAGCAGGTCAAAGGCATCTTTGTACATGGTAATTCCGGCATCTTGCATTTCTATAAACAGCATCGATAATTTTTCTAAATACAGTCGATCCGACATTTGCGCAGAGAAGTCTGCACTTCCCAGAATGTACCCGGCAATGCGTTCCTCCCGTGAGCTAAAACGAATTCCCTGGGGATCTGCTCCCAGAGCGGTGCAGGAGATAATGCGTTGCATGGTGCGTAGGCCCAGCTCATCGCGCCCCTTCTCGGCCAGATAGTCTGCGGCAAACGCGGAACTGCGCACCTCATGCCCTACGGTGAGTTCAGCTCCGGACGTTACCTGCTCGTCCGTGCGCGCAATGAGGCCAACGTCGTGAAAGAGGGCGGCAACAATAGCCGCTTCGGCTAAGCCAGAGCCGATGATTTCATTATCACGGGCCGCGCCTGCGATCATTCGCATGGTGGCAAGGGCCACCGCCATGGTGTGTTCCAAGTCATGATACGGGGTATCACAGGCGCGAAAGCCGGGGTAGTTGCCATGAAAGAGGCGAACTGTGTCTTCGAATGCGGTCTCCAGCAGCTCGGTAGATACACCGCGGTATACCTGCGAGAACAGATCCGTGCATTCTTCAAGGCAGAGCTGAGCGCGGTTAACAAAAATGGGTGCGTATGTGTCGTTGAGGAGGGACGCCATAAGGGGCTCCAAATTACTTTTTGATCCTTTCACTATACGCCGTGTTGGGTGTGCTATCAATCCCACAATGTGCGTTTTATGGCAACGAACTGGGAATTCCTGTGCGCAGTTCCACGGAGTCATACCCGAGCTGGAGTAGCAGCGTCTCTAAAAGCCGATGCCCGTTCCGTTCGGCTGCCGCAAGAATGCCGTCGCCAATCGTCTCACTCCGGGCGTGAGCACGCACGAACTGCGCGATCTCCCGCCAGCCCTCCGGGCTAAGTGAGACGTCCGGGTAGGGGTAGGTTTCCGGGTTAACATCCTCAACCCGTAGGTCGGTGATGACTGCTGGCGGGGTCCTCATGTGAGCGACGCGGATTTTTGTGCCGTCTGGGGTGGGCTGGCTTTCTTCTACTGAGAACACTGACCTCAGCTGTTCCAGCGTTGCCTCATGTGGCCGAGCAAACACCGTGTCGCTAAGGTCAAATCCTGCACGCACCACCACTGTTACAACAACGAACTCTGCGGCGGCAGTATCGCTTCGTAGTCCGGCTTGTAGACTAATGTTGTATGCGTCAAGATATCGTTGTTCTTCTTTGTTCAACATGTCGGCGATGCTTCCGCTGCCGGAGCGAATGCTGCGAAGAATGCCAGCGAGGCTGAGGTGCGGGGCCATATAGTCGTACGGGAATACCGAACGGTAGACATACTCTACGGTATGAAAGCGGTACAGGTCATGCACCTCGGTAAGCAGCAGCTCATGCCCGCTTCGCTGCTCCCGGCGTAGAACCTCAAAGGCCTGCGGCAACAGTTCGGCTGGGAGGCGAAGAATTACCAGCCCCAGCACCGTTGCGGCCACGGCTATGGATACTAGAGCAATAAGGTGCGCAGTGCCTCGTTTCACGGAGCTCGGCTTCACGGCTGCCCCCCGGTAAAACGGAGCTCACGTACCCCGGCTACGGTGAGCAGATTTTCAACAAGCACCCGTGCGTTTTCTTCGGCTCGGTTTAACAAACCACGGTCGACCGCATCTGCAGCAACGCGGTCCTTTACCTCTTCTATGCTGCCGGAGAACTCCAGGTATCCTATACGCCCACCCTGTTCGCGGACAAAATACTGGTCAATGCTTGTTTCATCGGCATCAACCATGAGAACACGTGCCGGAGGCAAAAAGACATCGACCCCGCCGTCTCCGTCCGGCTTAAGCTGGAACCCCTCACTCAGGTCTACGCCTGCCCGTACATGGAGATTCACCGAAAAAAGCAAGCGGCGATCCATCGTACGGAAGAACAAAAATGAGCGGGCATCGCCAAAGTAGACGATATCACGATAGATACTTTCGGCGGTTTCAAGTTCGGCGAGTATGCGCATGCGGCTTTCAATGCGGGCAATCTCTGTGGAGCTGTCGCTGCTGCAGCTAAATAAAACGAGCGCGGGAAGGAAAAGTGCGGGAAGGAGAAGTGCTAAAAGCGCACGTGAGGAATATTTCCGGAGCGCACGCGCAAGCTGAGGGTGTGCGACGTTTTGCGGCCGAGTTTGCATATCCCTAACTATAGTCGTGCCCATTACCGGAAACAAGTGCCGCGCGTTGCGCCCGCGGACATTGGCCGGTTCCCGCTTCGCCGCGGCGCCCGGGTTGCATGAACCCCGGACGATGAGTAAACTTCCACCTAATGTCCACTTTGGGCAACAAGTAAGGAAATTCAAGTGGTGCCTCCCGACAGTATCCGTGAACATGTAGATCTCATACGCGAAGTCTTTATGTACGCCGCCCGATTTGCGGGGGGTACTTTTGTGCTGCATCTAGACTCAGAGATAGTAGAGAGCGACGCCTTAAGCGGCATTGTCAAAGATTTAGTTATTCTGCGGCGTACCGGTATTCGGGTGGCGCTGGTGCCGGGTGCGTCATCGCGCATTGATGAAGTCTTAGAGCGCTACGGCGTAACAAGCCGCAAGGTTGACGGCGTACGCATCTCGAGTCCCGAGACGGTGCCGTTTATTAAGATGGCGGCTTTTGACGTTGCCAACCGGGTTATGACCCTGCTGACCGCCGAAGGAGAGAATGCCGTTATAGGTAACTGGGTCCGGGCACGGAGCCTGGGGGTGCGCGACGGCATAGACTTTCAGGATACCGGTTACGTAGAGAAAATTAAAATTGGGCTTCTGGAGAGTGCGCTTGAGCAGAACTTCATACCGATATTTCCGTGTGTAGGCTGGAACGCGGCTGGCAAGCCATACAACATTGGTTCGCTAGAACTTGCGGAGGAACTCAGCAGCCAAATTGCCGCTGACAAACTGTTTTTTGTCTCAACCTTTAACGGCATTACAACCGCCGACTATGAACTGGGCGGACAGTTTGAAACTACCGAGAGTGGGCGAGTTCCACGCATGGAT
>JAIVHN010000080.1:4993-10894 GCA_020201015.1 Spirochaeta sp.
GGATGTGGTGCGCTGCACACCTACTCGGACGGACAGGCGGAGATTGCCGCAATTGCGGTCGACACAAAATATGAGGAGCTTGGAATAGGCCGCAAGGTGGTGGAGTTTCTTATGCAACGGGCCGCCGAGCGCAAGGTGCCACGGGTCTTTGCCTTGACAACACAGTCCTATGACTGGTTCCATGCACGCGGGTTCCGCACTGGAACCGTAGAGGATTTGCCGCCGGAAAAACAAACACATTATGACCGCGAACGAAATTCGCGTATATTGTTATACGACCTCTAAATTACTAGCCAAAACTACACTACAAAGGAGAGAAACAGATGGAGAAGCATCAGTTTCAAACCGAGGTCAACCAGCTACTTGACCTCATCATTCACTCGCTGTACTCCCACAAAGAGATATTCCTGCGAGAGCTGGTTTCAAATTCCTCGGACGCAATCGACAAACTTAAGTATCTCACCCTCACCGACGACCGTTTCAAGGAGCTACCGTTCGAACCACGCATTGACATTGAGTTTGACGATGAGAAGCAAGAGACCTTGACGGTAGCCGACAACGGTGTGGGCATGAGCCGAGAAGAACTCATTGAGCAGTTGGGCACTATTGCCCACTCGGGTACCAAGAACTTCCTGTCCCAACTCTCGGCTGACGGTAAGAAAGACTCCAACCTCATTGGGCAGTTTGGTGTTGGCTTCTATAGTGTGTTCATGGTTGCCGACAAGGTTGAGGTAGAAACCCGCAAGGCCGGAGAGGAGCAGGGCTACCGCTGGAGTTCGGACGGACGTGGTGAGTTTGAGATAGCCGAAACGGAACTGGATGAGCCGGGTACGCGGGTCACGCTGTTCCTCAGCGAGGAAGGCAAGGAGTTTGCCTCCCGTTGGAAGGTAGAAGAGATCGTTAAGAAATACAGCAACCACATTGCGTTTCCAATCTTTCTGCACTACTCCAAGACCGAGTACGACGACAAGGGCCAAGAGAAGTCAAAGACTCCAACCGTTGAGCAGATCAACACCGCCAACGCTATTTGGAAGCGTCCCAAGTCCGAGCTCAAGGAAGAGGACTACAACGAGTTTTATAAAACGCTGGCGCATGATACCGAGGACCCGTTGCTGTACTTGCACACGCATGCGGAGGGCACCCTTGAGTACACCACCCTGTTCTACGTACCTAAGCAGGCGCCCTTTGATATGTACCAGGTGGACTACCGCCCCGGGGTAAAGCTCTATATTCGGCGCGTGTTTATTACCGACGACGAAAAGGAGCTCATGCCGCCGTATTTGCGTTTCTTGCGGGGTGTCATAGATAGCGAGGATCTTCCCCTCAACGTCAGCCGTGAGATACTGCAGCACAACCGTGTGCTTGCCAACATCAAGAGTTCTTCGGTCAAGAAGGTGCTTGGAGAACTGCAGCGTCTGGCACTCGAGGACCCCGAGACCTATACCGAGTTCACCAAGCAGTACAATCGTCCGCTCAAGGAAGGCCTGTACTCGGACTTTGGTAACCGTGAAACCCTGCTTGAGCTGGTGCGCTATAAGTCCAGCAGCGAAGAAGGGTACACAAGCCTTGCCGCCTACAAAGATCGCATGCTGCCGGACCAGAAGGCGATCTACTACATCACCGGTGGTGATGAAAAGACACTTCAAAACTCACCGCTGCTTGAGGCGTATCGGGCCAAGAAGATTGAGGTGTTAATTATGGATGACGATATTGACGAGATTGTCATTCCCAGCATCGGCACCTACAAAGAGACGCAGCTGAAACCGGTAAACCGTAGCGATGCCGGTGAAGATCTCAAGGACGATGAGGACAAGGAAAAAGAGAAGGATGCACAGCCGGTCATTGAGAAGATCAAGAAGGCCCTGGGTGACCGCGTAAAGGATGTAGTGATCTCGGTGCGCCTTGCAGACAGTCCCTCCTGCATTGTCTTAGATGATAACGACCCAAGCATGCAGATGCAGCAGCTCTTTAAGGCCATGGGCCAGAGTGAGATGCCGGAGATCAAACCTATTCTTGAGGTGAATCCCGACCATCCTATTGTGACCCGGCTCCGTGACATTGAGGATGAAGACTTTATAAGCGATGTCTCGGTGCTGCTGTTTGACCAGGCGCTCCTCGTAGAGGGTTCGCAGGTGGCCGACCCGGCCGACTTTGTAAAGCGACTCAACAAAATGCTGGCACGGCTTTAGTTAGCACAACGGAAGGACAAACGGAAGGACCATGGCGTTTGATATCATTAGTGCGGTCGGGCGTCTGGTCCTTTTGTGTCTCTTTGGGTTTGTGGTTTTTCAGCCAGCCGCTCTGCGTGACCGGCTCTTAAGGCCGATTGTATTTGTTACAATCAATGGCGTTTTCCCTTTGTACTTTGTGCACCACTTTCCTACATCCTGGGCAGATGCCGTGGATGCGGGCGGTCATTGGATGGTGGTGTTCTTCTTTGCCTGTATATTTTATATCGCGTTGCAGGCGACGATCGGCCGCCTGTTGCTCAGCAAGGTGCCAGCCCTCAAGACCGTTGAGCATCCCCGTGAGTATCTGGCTATGTTTGCTATGCAGAATGCCGGCTACATCCCCCTGCCTATTCTTGCGGTCATAGCGCCACGCGTTGTGTTGCTGTACATGTTCTTCTTCACCTTTGCCTTTAACATTTTGTTCTGGAGCTTTGCGGTGTCCTACATCCAGGGGCACGGCTCCGGGTTTCGGTTCCGCATGAATGTGCCGATGATCGGATTAACAGCCGGACTGCTGTTTGCAATGAGCGGGACCTATGGGTACGTGCCGGAGTTTCTGCGGGAAGCATTGGCCCTTAACGCATCTGTAGCCATGGATCTGGTGCTCATTGTCCTTGGCGGCACCTTAGCCTCAATTCCGCGCGACAGCCTGCGCTACAGAGCGGAGTTTGCCTGGTTCATTGGGTTGCGCCAAGTGGCGTACCCGGCAGTTTTTCTGTTGGTGTTATGGCTGGTGCCGCTGCCGGGGCTGTCCGGGGAGCTGGAGTGGGGCATTCGGGTGGCCTTTTTGCTCCAGGCGGTGACGCCGCCAGCAACAAACCTGCTGTTGGTTACCAAGGAGTACGGAACCGAGGAACAGGTGAATTATGGCGGCAGCCTGATATTGTATAGCTATATGGCCTCGGCCCTTACCATTCCGGCTTTTCTGATTCTTGCGCGGATTTTGTTCTCTTAGCCGTCGGCCGGTGCTGTTCACGTAGCTTGCCGGACCATGCTTCCCGTGAGGAGGAACACACATGCGGATTTTCCGTAGCACATATATCCCTGCGCTTGTCATCTTCATTTTGTTGCTGTTGGCAGTGGGATCGGTCGGCGAGCTCCATGCTCGCCGGCTGCACAATGAACAGTATGAGTACTACATTGACCTACCTGTTGGGTGGGATGTAATTGATGCCGAGGATCTCTCCAACGTTGGTTTTGCAGACCCTCGCAGTCGCGCCGTTGTGCAAGTATTTGCCTTTGAGCGGGAGCGTTTTGGCAGCATGCCGGAGCTGGTGGGCTATTTCCGTAGCAGGTACGACGCGCGGGGTGAAGAGTCGGAGTTCCGGTATCAGGGCGACCCGGCCGTGCTTGCCGACCTGAGCTTTGCTGCCGGGGAGCACTCGGCGCGGGGCTATTTTACCTTTATTTCTTCCGGCGAGTACTGGTACGTGGTTTCAGGCTTTGCACCGGTAAACGACTACGAGACCTATCACGACACCTTACTCTCGGCACTCGACTCCTTTGCGCTTGGTGAGGTAGCTCGCCGCTATCCGGGGCCCATAAGCCAGTTCTACTATCCTTATCCGGCACCCAACATACAGGAGTACGAAATTGCACTTGATGAGTACGCGCTGCCTCTGCCGGCCGATGAAGGCGAGATAGAGGCAAGCGAGGTGCTGATAGAGCGTGAGGCCCGCCTGCTCAATACCTGGTACGAGCCCGGCCCGCCGGGTGGCGCATGGGAGGACGCATGGCGGCGTTTTTACCGCGCAATATACCGCGACAACTTCATGCGATTAGCGCCACTTGTACCTGAGCTGCTGCGCTACTTTGCCCATGAGGAAGTTGACGGGGATGATGTCCCAGCCGAGCTCTTGCGGTGGTTGCAGGAGTTCGCGTACCGGCGGCTAGGTGGCGAGGCTGACGTTCAGGCCCCGCTCTCGAGTCTCATTAGTGGCAGTGGTGACTGTGACAGCCTGGGAGTAGTCTACGCAATTTTACTGGCGCTAAGTCTGTTTAGCAGAGCCGCGCGGCGCGGTGGCGGCCGGGCGCGCCGCTCCGACGACGCGCCCGCGCCGTCTACACGCGCAGTGAGTCGAGCATCTCAAAAAAACCTGGGTACGTTATCTCAGCAACCCCGGCGTTGTGAATGGTAATGGGTGCCTCAGCGCCCAAGGCGCCAATAGCCAGCGCCATGGCTACGCGGTGGTCGCCGTGAGACTCCGCCTCGCCACCTTTCAGTCGTGAGGGTGAGACCCGCACCCCTGCTGGCAACTCCTCTATATGTGCCCCTTGCTTGCTCAGTTCGCTGCACATAACCGCAATGCGGTCGGTCTCTTTAAGTCGCGCCTGTGGCACATTGCCCAGGGTCACCGGCTCGGAAGCATAACATGCGGTTACCGCCAGGGCTGGCAACGCATCCGGAATGGCGTTGAGGTCAAACTCGCCACCCCGCAGCTCACCGCGCGGTGGCCCCTCAATTGTGACCGTCTCGGCCGCGGCGTTTACCTCTACCGTACAGCCCATGGCACGGAGAATCTCAAACACCTGTTTGTCGCCTTGTGAGTCACTCATATCAAGGCCCACCAGCTCAAGCCGCGCCCCGCTCAGCGCAGCTGCACAGGCAGGGAAACTTGCCGAGGAAAAATCGCCCGGAACCCGACGTGAAGTTGCCTGAAAGCGTGCGCCCCCCTTCACGGCAAAACGTGTGTAGCCATCGCGCTCAACCTCGACGCCTTGCGAGTTCAGCCAGGCTATGGTCATTTCCACGTAGGGCCGCTCATACAGCAGCGGTACCGTTATCTCGCTTGGCTCTGGTGCGAGGGAACAGGCCAGCAGGAGGCTCGAGAGATACTGGCTCGTTGGGCATTCTATGGTGGTATGCCCGCCGCGCAGCGGACCCTGCACAACAATTGGGGCGCAACCTCCAGTGCGGGTCGAGTAGACCCTGGCCCCCAAGTCGTTCAGGGAGGCCAGCAAGCGGTCGGCACTGCGGCGGCGAATTTGCTCATCACCGGTAAAGACGGTTGTCCCCTCGCCAAGTGCCGCCAGCCCAAGGGCCAGATAGAGCGTGGTGCCCGAGTTGCCGACATCTATGACGTTCTCCGGAGTCTGCGGCACCCCGCCCAGGCCTACTACATCAACCTTGCGTAGGCGGCCGCCCTCGTCGCGGTGTTCGGCCAGCTCGGCACCAAGCAGCCGACAGGCGGCAATGCAGGAGCGGGCATCGCCCGAGTCGAGCGGCTCATCGACTATGCTGTGCCCTTCTGCAAGGGCGGCAATCAGCAGGGCCCGAATAGTGTGTGATTTTGAGCCCGGAATAGAAACGGTACCGCCGATTCGCCCAGGTACTGCGGTCCATGTCATTCAGCGGCCTCGGCGCTGTCCAAGGCCCGGCGCACGATTCCACGTGAGCGTGAACAAGAAACCATATTTCCCTCCAGGTTGTTTACGACGCACACGCCGTGTATGTCGCTTACTATAACGCGGAGGGAGGTGGTTGCGAAAGTGCACAGGACCCGCGAGTTCGTCGCGGTGTTCAGGTGAGTAGCTGCGGGTAAATACGGGGCTTAACCAAACAGCCGAATAACCGTCATCATGGTGGCTATCACCGTGAAGCCGAGCGCCATAAGCGCTTGCATACCGTTGAAGCGCTTGTTCATGTCCTCAAAACGCTTGTCTACCGCTT
>JAIVHN010000081.1 GCA_020201015.1 Spirochaeta sp.
GCTGGGCACGGCTCGCGCGGGTGACGGGGGGTGCGCGACGCGGCGGAGGAGCGGTCTTGAAGAGCATCCTGCCGGGCAATGACCGTTGCGGCGCTCGCTTTTTCCCCGGTGATGCACGGGAACAAGAGCGCTATCCCGCCACGGCGCGTGCATATCCCGCGCAGCCCGCCGCGGCTCGCGAAGTATCGGATTGCGTCAGCATGGGTTGGAGTCGCTTGACGTTCGGCCGGCGGAGCACTATCTGGAACGGAGCGGATTCGGCCATGCGCGAGACGGGTTGTGCCGCAACGAGAACGGCAGCGATGGTTCGCGCGCTCGCCGGAATTCCGTCCGGTGAACGACAAGTTAGGTTTGGCCGGACAGCGCACATACACCGTTCTGATCAGCTCACCTACGGTCATATGCTCGATCGCGATGCGCTAA
This sequence comes from Spirochaeta sp., assembly GCA_020201015.1. Classification (GTDB taxonomy): domain Bacteria; phylum Spirochaetota; class Spirochaetia; order DSM-27196; family SLAA01; genus SLAA01. The sequence goes on from JAIVHN010000081.1 coordinate 424, forward strand.
ATGCCGTCGAATCCGAGTTCCGGCAGATTTTCTCCAGTCTGCAGGTGCTTCAAGCTTCCATTCGCGAGAAGCTGACTGCGTACTCCGATGGAAAGAACCTCAAAGGGAACGAGCTTGTAGGGTGGCTTGGGGAGATCTACGGTAAGCTCCTGCTGGGCGGACGGCTCGTTGATGATCGAGAGGAGCATGATTTCGTCACGCCAGAAGGATGGCGCGTATCGGTGAAAACTAGGAAGGGATGGCAGGGCGGTTGGAAGCAGAGTAGCTCGATACCAAAGATCGAGGGGCCTGAGTGCCCAACACACCTCCTGTTCGTTCACCTGAACGATGATTACTCGGTCGACCGCATGTGGCTATTCGCATGGGGTCACCTATTCTCCACCGGGCGCTTCAGAACACACGTGGTTCGGGGAGCGCCGAGGTCGTTCATACTCTCGATCGATGAACGTCGAGACGCGGAATACCTTCTGTACAAGAAGGATTGAGTCCGGGTCATTCGATGATGCGTGCCTGATGTGCCCCGCGCGCTACTCGGTCGCAGCCGAGTGCCTTGCAGGAGCCGCTCTGAGTCAATCCGCCGTAGTCACATGTTGCTCCCGCAGGTTTTACTGCGGGCTGCCGCGCCAGTCTGGAATCAGGCGGCGAGCCGCCGTACCACCTCGCGTGCGCCCTTCCGGTACACGGTGAGGCACACCAGCTCGTCGTCCGGGTCGCGCACCTCCCACCAGCGGCTCTTTGTCTGCTTGACGATGGTGTAGCCGGGCTTCTCGGCGGCTGCCGGCGCGTTGTCCTTCGGCTCCTGTGGCATTGTGGGCTCCAATCCTCTTGACCCGGGCCGTCCAGCAGGGCAGCTTTGGTGAGCGGGCGGCCTTCGGGTCGTTTCGTGATGAGGCTGGTCGATTCTTCTTGGCGGGAGAGCGGCCAGCCTTGTTCTTTTGCCCTGCTGTCAGTAATATATTTGACACGAGGGATTTTGTCAAGAACGATTCTGACACGCGGGGACACGTTGAACTTCAAGGAAGCGACGGACCTTCTGATCCGGAAGGTGACGGTAGCTGACATCGCAGAAGCATGTGGCTCGCACGTCAATTCCGTCGAACGTGCGCGGCTCAGTCCGGACACACGCCACTATCGCGAGCCGCCGCCGGGGTGGATTGCCGCGGTGGCCCGCTTGGCGCGCGAACGTGGTCGACAACTCATAGCACTTGCCGAGGCACTGGAAGGGCGTAGCTCTCACCACGACTGACGTGGCCTCGCACATCACTTCAGGGTGCACCGGTTGCCACGAGCGTTTGCGCAAACATCGCGTCAGTCGCAGGGAATCCTTCTGCTGCTGCCGTGTGTTGGAAGCTTGGAATGTGTCAGGCACACCAGCGTGTTCGCTTGCATTCTGAACGCCGTAAACGGTTGCCTGGTGGACGTCGAGGCCCACATACTTCGTCGTGCATCTCATGAGAGCCGCTCCCTGCTGGGGTTCACGTGTGTTTCCCGACCGCAGACTTGCAGCAGGGGGCGTGCGCTCACTATGCGTTAGCGCATAGGCCAACAACTCCTTACATGCACCGATAGCGGAGGTCAGATGGCATTTGACGGTCCACGCTTTGAGGCTGAAGTCCTCCGAATCGCTCGCGCGCTGTGGCCATCAGCAGAGCACTCGGGACCCGTGATCCGCGAGGGTAGAGAGCGCGATGGTGAGTTCGATACGGAAGAAGTCACCCACCTCATTGAGTGCACGATCGAGCGTAAGCTGAGCAAGGCCGAAGAGGACATTGGCAAACTCCGGAAACGCATTGCATCGCTCCGGAGCAGGAACCCCCGCAAACTCGTCAAAGGGTGGTTCATCACCCTACATGAGCCGACCGCAGACCAACGTGGAGTGGCGGAGAGAGCGGCCGAGGCAGTCGAGGCAATCTCCTTCGAGCAGTTCCGCGCGAGGCTCGTGGATGCTCAGGGATACCTCCAAGCCCGCGAGGCATATCCGTTCGGCAGCATGCGCGATCCGGGAACCGATTCAACACAGGTTTCTCTGACTTACGTTCCGGTCGGGATGCGGGACGAGAAAGCGCATGAGTACAGTCTGGCGAGTGTAGTCGAACAGGTTGACAAGGGAAGTCACCTTGTTATCCTAGGTGAGTATGGCGCCGGAAAGAGCACTACGCTTCGCGAGTTGTTCCGCCGACTCGTTCGCCAGTTCCGGGACAAGACGTCGGCGAAGTTCCCCATCCTTCTCAACCTGCGTGATCATCACGGCCAAACAGATCCGGTCGAGGCCATTGAGCGTCACGCAAGAGCAGTCGGTTATGCCTCTCCACATCAGTTGGTTCGTGCTTGGCGGGGGGGATACGTCGACCTTCTACTCGACGGCTTCGATGAAATCGCAGTAGGTGGTTGGGCCGGCGGCGGGAAGAACCTCAAGGACCTCCGCTATAGATCTATGGAGCTCGTTAGACGGTTCTTGCGCGACTCACCTCGCGGCGTTGGCGTCGTTATTGCTGGCAGATCCCACTATTTCGACGCACTGCATGAACTGAGATCTGCTCTCCGAGCTCCCGCCGGGGCGACTCTGATCACTCTGGAGGAGTTTGACCCAAGCCAAATCTCCGAATTTCTTCGGCAAATGGGCTGGAAGGGGCCGTTGCCGGAGTGGGTTCCCGCCCGCCCCTTGCTGCTAGGCTATTTAGCTTCCAAGCAATTGCTGGAGTATTTGGGAGAAGATCTTAGCATCGCTCCAGCTCCTGGATGGGACGAACTGCTGGATCGAATTGCGCAACGGGAGGCCGAGCTGGAGGTAGGAGTACGTCCCGAGCTAATCCGTCAGATCCTCGAGGGAGTGGCAACAGTAGCACGGGGGACGCATGATGGTCTTGGTCCAGTGTATCCAGCTGCCATCGAGGACACGTTTCGATCAGTCGTTGGATACGATCCCGATGACCGGGCTGCGGTGCTTCTCCAGCGGCTGCCAGGTCTCGCAGCACCGCAATCAGAGGACGGGGGCAGGGTATTCATCGACCGTGACTTTGCTGAAGCATGCAAGGGTAGCGCACTCGGCCGCTATATCGAACTGCCGTTTCAGTCGAGCTGGGACGCAAGTCGGTGGGAATCTGCTCTGCAGCCTATGGGCGTGGAGATTGCCTCGCTAATACTGAAGCGAACTGGCAAAGAGTGTGGCTTGCTATTAGGAGCGTGGAGCCAGACGCTTCGAGTTGATCGAGACCAGCCCAATCTGCTAGCGGACTTGCTTCTAATCGCGGGCGAGCTTGGATGCAGCTTAGACAAGGAGAAGGCATTCATACGTGAGGCGTGGATCCCGCGGATCGCCCTTGCTGCTCCGCAGTCCAACCTTTCGAAGATAGAGATTCAGGATGCTGTGATCGGTGAGCTTGAGTTTGATGTCGGGCTCGACTCCGACCTTCTGCCGAAGTTCACTCAGTGCCAAATCGGCCAAGTAGTTGGCTCGGCTGGAAAACGTGACTTACCCAATGGAAAGTTTGAGGGTGTACAGGTGTTGGAGTTCGAGGATTCTACGAGCACCGTAAACGCTATTTTGGCGCTCTCGCTTCCACTTGGGGTTCGCGTCGGGATGACAATTTTAAAGAAGCTCTATAAGCAGAGCGGCCGCGGCAGAAGGGAGGGTGCACTCTACCGTGGTCTGGACGCGACTGCACAGCGTATCGTTCCGGATGTCCTGGACGTTCTTCGGCGGTACTCGTTCGCTGTACCAACGACGCAGGGATCTTATACCGTCTGGTTACCGACACGCATAGCGGAGAGCCGGACTCGCGCGCTGAAGATTCTTGATAGTCCCTCGACCGTCCAAGACCCGCTGCTCACCGCGCTTCGCGGAATCTGAAGGCGGTGGAGCGTGCGCCCTAACGTAGATATGGATTGCAGGCCGCGAAGTCGGCCCTGCAATCCAGTGTTCAAGGAGCCCGGGGTTACGGCCCGGGAGCGTATAGGGTAACGGTTCGAGGGAAGCGGGCCGAGGCCGCTCAACGAGGGCGCAGGCGGGTGACTGGAGCGAGGGGAAGGAGCCGCCGCCGGAGACCGGGGAGCGCCCGCTGAGGAGTGTTTCGGAGGTGCGGATTGCGACCGCGGCGCTGCCGCAGGCGTCGAGGGCAGCGCGGCACCACGGGCAGCGCGGAAGCGCAGCCCTGCGTGTGGGGAAGCGGAGACGCTCTGCCGTTGCATGGGGTCTAGCTCGTGTCAAAGACGCCGCGGGTCCGGCACCGGACGAACGCCACGACGCACATCCTCCCTCCACACTCGCCGCAGTGGCCCGCCGATGGCACGGTGGACGCGATCGTCATCCGATGCAGATCGTGCAGCCGCTGCGCCTGCCTTCCTCGGCGTGCTCTCAATATGCGTTAGGCGCTACTGACCTTCGACTGCATGGCGGGGTTCCGAAGAACAGGGTAGATTTGCCGGATGGACAAGTACGAGAAGCTCCTCCTGCAGATTCTCCGTGGTGCATCCGACGCGAATATTCGCTTCGATGATCTGCGCGGCCTGCTTCGGTCACTCGGTTTCACCGAACGGTCGAAGGGGAGTCACCACTCGTTCCGCCGTGCTGGTATCGAAGAAAAGCTGAACCTGCAGCGCGATGGGAGCAAAGCGAAGGTCTATCAGGTACGACAAGTGCGGAACGTAATTCTGAAGTATCGACTCGGAGGAGAGGCTGATGCATAGGTATGAGGTGATCATCTACTGGAGCTCAGAGGACCGAGTCTTTATCGCCGAGGTTCCTGAGCTGTCGGGGTGCACCGCTCATGGCAGCAGCCCCAATGAAGCGCTCGACGAGGCTCAAGAGGCGATAAGCCTCTGGATCGCCACTGCTCGGGAGTTCGGCGACCCCGTACCGGAGCCCAAGGGCCGCCGGCTGATGTACGCATAGCGCCGGCACTCAACGGTATTCAACGGCCGGAGGGCGGCAGGCCCTCGGGCGAAGGGAAACCTCGGGGGCGACGCACCGGCAGGGGACGGGCTGCAGTCGTATATACGGCCTCTGGTGTGAAGCCTCGCGGCTCCGGGCCAACATGGAATTCGCGCACCGGGTGCCAAACGCTGCAGCGGCCTCGAAGGCACGCGAATCGTTAACGGCTTGTTCCGGCGGCGGTCGGTTCCTTCCTCGAAGGCGACGTGCACCGCGCCACGCATGCTGGCGACGAACTCGAGCAGCGCCGACTCCCTCGGTCGGGAGGATGCTCTGGGCGATGATCTTGCCGTTTCCATCGCGCACCACCGACAGCGTGGTTGCCTGGTGGACGTCGAGGCCCACATACTTCGTCGTGCATCTCATGAGAGCCGCTCCCTGCTGGGGTTCACGCGTGTGTCGCGACCGCAGGATCGCAGCAGGGGGCGTGCTCTCAATATGCGTCAGGCCGTTCCACCCTTCTTGAGTAAAGAGGCGCATGCCTGTCATCTCCATCTTTTTCGGCATCGTGGTTCGCATGTTCTACCGAGAACATGAGCCGGCGCACTTCCATGT
>JAIVHN010000082.1 GCA_020201015.1 Spirochaeta sp.
GTGCGCGCCAGTTTTGAGGGGATACCCGCCGGGAGTTTTTTCAGTCGCAATGAAGAAGCCGAGGTTCTAGTTCGTTACGGCACCCAGACGCACTCCGGCGCCGAGCAGTTGGTGCAGTTGCGCATTCCCAATAACGCCGGTTTGCAGGTGCCGTTTTCAAGTGTTGCCCGTGTAGAAGAAGCAGGTGGTATATCAAGTATTCGCCGTCTTGATGGTCGTAGAGAAGCCACGGTGGAAGCCGAAACCTATACCGATGAGAACCTTGCCGAGATCAACGACGCAGTTGAGAGTCTGTATGAGAGCGAGCTCGCCGAGCGCTTCCCCGGCGTCGAGATAGCGGTTGGTGGGCGCTTTGCCGAGATTCTAAACATCTTGTTTGATATTCTCCGGGTTTTTCTAGTTGGTGTATTTGTGATCTATGCCATACTTGGTACGCAGTTCAAGAGCTATCTCCAACCTTTCCTCATTCTCCTCTCGGTGCCTTTTGCCTTTGTAGGGGTTATCCTGTATCTCATACTTTCCGGAACTGCTCTGTCCACTACCGTCATTTATGCTGGAGTTGCGCTGGCCGGAATTGCCGTAAACGATACCATTGTCTTGGTATCTTTTATAAATGAGCGTCGCTCAGAAGGCGTGTCGGTAGCCGATGCGGTAATAGATGGGGCGGTAACTCGGCTCCGGCCAATACTGCTCACCTCGTTTACCACTATTGGCGGGCTCTTACCGATCGCCTTGGGCCTTGGCGGTGAGTCGATAGTATGGGGGCCGATGGCGAGCACGATTGTATTTGGCCTGCTGTTCTCGACCCTGACCGCGCTGGTTGTTGTTCCGTGTCTCTATGGGATTTTATATGAGCGTAAAGATCGCCGCCCTACCGAGTCTTAATTCTCGGTAGGGAGCGTTGTGTAATCTGCCTGTTGCGCATGTTACTCAGCTGGATAAAGCATAAGTAACAGCGAACGATCTGCCACAAGATGCTGTTCGGCAGCGGTCCGAATTCTTTCAGCGGTAAGCGCTTCAATTAGCTGTGGTACAGCGAGAATTGAGTCAAGCGGGCGCTCATGTTTATACGCAAACTCAAGCACGGAGTTCCAGTAGCTGTTTGACCGCAGATCTTGTTCATACTCACGGCGTTGTGTTTCCTTAACCCGATCTATGTACTGTTCAGCAATCTCGGTTGAGGCGGCAAGCGCAGCGGTCTCTTCCTCTACGACTGCGGCAAGTCGCGGCATCTCGGTGGGTTCAGCTCCAAAGCTCAGGAGCAACAGGTACTCGGGCTCTGGATAGCGACGCAGCGAGCGCTGTACGCCAACGGAGTAGGTCCCGCTTTCTTGCTCGCGAACTCGCTCGCGTAGCTGCAGGCGAAGCACGTCGGTGAGACTATTCATGAGATGGTTCTGCTCCTGTGACCAGTCGTACATGCCGTGGTACACAAGTGCTATGCGCCCGGCATCCTCAATTCCGGCACGGACCTCGTCCTCGACCCTGTTTTCCGGCCGTGGTGTGCGTCGGTCACGAAACTCCGGCGCCGACCCTGCGGTGGGTAGTGAGCCCAGATAGGTTCGGACAAGTTCTGCAAAAGCGGCAGATGTGTCTTTGTTTTCCTCGGCGTGGTCTTCGGTGTCTACATTGCCTGCAATGTTGCCGACGAACACAAAGGTAAACGCCCCGGCGTGGCCGTAGAGATCCTGGTAGAGCTCCAAGGCATCCTGCCGACCGAGTTCGTCAAGCATTTCTACCTGGAACGGCCGTGTGCGTGTGTTTCCTGGTGAGAGGAGCTCGGTAAGGCGATCTTGAAAAAGTGCAGCGGGCTGGGTAGCCCGGCTGCGCAGTGCGACCTCTTCCCGGCGAATGAAGTTCTCAAAGCTCTGTTCATCTAATCTGGGTTTGCTCAGGTGAAGATGAATAAGCTGGAAAAGGGTATCAATATCCTCAGATGATGCACGGCCCGACAGTCCGTGGAATACCGACTCCACTACATGATCGACTCGTACCGAACTCCCGGCTAGCTGACGCTCAAGCTCGCTTTGGGTAAACTCGGCGACTCCGGAACGAGCAAACATCTCCGTAAGTTTTCGTGCTTCGAGTACCCGGCTGTCGTCGGCAAAAGAAGTGCCGCCAGCGGCAAAAGCAGAGAACTGAATCTCATCGCTGCGGAACTCGGTGTCCTTCCACACCACGCGTACGCCGTTGTTAAGCACCCACTCGGTAGTATCAACCTCGTCATGGTAGGTCTCGGAGACAATCTTCCCCGGCTGTGGCCTTGCCTCAATGAGCGGACCGTCCGAGCCAGCAAAGCTAAATTCGCGCAGGCTCTCGGTTTCCGAGAGACGGAGCGCAGCTGCTATCTCGCTTTCATTTGGCGGCTCCAGGCTGGGGCGTTCCGGTAGCGAAGCCACGACAACTCTATTCCGGTCGTTTAGGAACTGTTCCGCACGGGCGTTCAGTTCCTCGAGGCCTATATCGGAAAGAAGCTCTTGCGTGAGTGCGTACTCGTACTCAATTCCGGGGATAGCCTCACCGTACAGCACATATGAGGTGTATTCGCTCATGTAGCGGTCACTTGGTGTGCTGTTGCGCTCGTTGTAGGCGGTGCGAATTGACCGCTCATAGCGGCGGATTGCAAGTTGCCGCTCTATTTCGCTAAATCCATGAAGCTGTACCCGTTGCGTTTCACGTATAATTGCCTTGAGTCCGGCTGTTACTCCACCTTCGGCAGTTACTGCTTGGAGCAAGTGTACATCGGCAGTGCGAACAATCCGACCGGTGGCTGCACTTGCCTGTAAAAACGGGGAGTCTCCGGCCTGGGCAATTTCGGAAAACCGTTCGTTCATCATCATGGCATAGAGGATGTCACCAAGGCGCTCACGATACTCAGCCCTGGTTTGCATTGGATTTGGGGCGCGTTTGTTGTACACCGCAACGGAACTGCGTGGCGCTTCCGGGTCGGAGGCCACAGCAAAAAGTGTCTCTGCGTGGTCAGGTACCGGGAACTCCGGCCGTTCCGGCACCCTTTGCGGCGACTTGATTCTGCTAAAAAACCTATGAATGAACTCCTCGACAAGGCCGGTGTCAAAGTCCCCAACCGCAATTACCGACATGAGTTCCGGGCGGTACCAATCTCGGTAAAAGGCCACGAGCTCCTCGCGCGGAGCATTCATGAACCCCTTGGGTTTCCCAATAGGGAGGCGGTCGGCATAGCGTGATCCTTGAAAAAGCACCGGGAACTGGGCATCACGAAGTCGCGTTTGAGCACCCAGTCCAACACGCCACTCCTCCAGTATAACGCCACGCTCTCGTTCTACCTCCTCAGGGGTAAAACTTACTTTGTGCGCCCAGTTTTCAAGTATATGAAATGCACGTTCAATGCGCTCGGTAGAGTCGGTAGGAAGTTGCAGCATGTATACGGTTTCATCAAAGCTGGTATAAGCGTTGACGTCGGGACCAAAGCGCATACCCAGTGACTCGAGGTACGCAACAATTTCATCTTTTTCAAAATCTTCGGTTCCGTTGAACGCCATATGTTCAACAAAATGAGCAAGACCTAGCTGGTTCTCGGTCTCAAGGGTAGAACCTGCATTTACAACTAGCCGTAAAAAGGCGCGCCCCTCAGGTTCTTCATTCTTGCGAATGACATACCGAACGCCATTCTCAAGTTGACCATGCAGAACGGCAGGGTCTACCGGGAGGCCGGATCCCGCTTCAGCGGGCTGTGCCCCAACTGCAGGCGAAAGTACCAGCGCAACAGTCAGCGCCACAAACAGCGCAGTAACGAGACGTCGTGAACGTGTGAAAAGTAGTTGCATAGAGACCTCAGTTCTTCTCGTGATCAGATAACTACGTGGTGCGCAGGTGCCACGCTTTGTTTCCGGAGATTGCGCCACCTAAAGTTCTGGTGGACGCTCCCAGTACCGGTGCAGCTCAAAGTGGTTGCATATGTCATGCTCAAGATCCCGGGTAATGGTCGAACCCGGGCTGTAAACCGGTGCAAAGCGAAATTTCTCGGTGCTATGATTCATTTGCACACTTGAAGCTGCCCAAATCACCTGGTCCACGCTCTTGGTCGAGACCAGTATCTGTCTTGACTTCTCACTCTTGGTGAGTTCGATCTGCAGATACCGCAGCCGCCAGGTTTCATACTCAAACCAGAAGTCGCGTACCTTGCCGACCTCGCCATCAACTGCGTGTACATGGTAGCCGGTGACTTCGTTGCAACTTCGGAGTTTGCTTTCGTTCCCGGAGTCCGAACTGGCCGTAGGCTCTTCGTCGGTCGTATGTTCGGCAAGGGCTCCCGCGGGGGTAGAGTGTGCTCCCCAGAGGCCTGCTCCGCCCCAGTATACCGGGAAGTCGTAATAAACAAAAAGCTCGTTCTCAATTCGACGTGATATCGGTCGGTCTGTATCTGTGTCGGGGCTGTTTTTCACCTGTTCTTTGGTGAGTGAGACCGCAACACATTTGCTGTCCGGATACACACCGGTTATGGCAAGCGGAGTTATAAGAACAGAACGACCAAAGCAATTTATAGCCTTGAACTCCACGTACACCAAAAAAAAGTGGATGCTGTTCCTGTTCTTCCATCATAACCTCTAGTATAGTGGCGCGCGCAATAGGGGTAAAGCTCGTTGTAGGCAACAGGGGTAAAGCCCTTCCGGCCGAAGATGAGGGCTACACCACTTACTCGTTTTCAATTTCCTCGAATACTCGTCGTATTTCTTCCGAGGCCACACGTAAATTATCCGATAATTCCACCAGGTTGGCAAGAATCTTCTCAATTTGATCTCCGGATACCGGATCTTGGAGCATAGAAAGTGTTGAGTCATCTTGACGTAGATCTGCCCCAAGCATTGCCACCTCACGGGCCGCCAACTGTATCGTCTCTATGGTTGCCATGGTTGCCGCAATTTCATCTTCGCTGACTACATCGTCCAGATTGTGCATCAAGGCGTCTGCTTTGGCGCTAGCCGAGCCAAGATTTCCAATGACCTGCTCAACCGTTCCGGCGTTGCGCTTTACGAGGTCACTTAGTAGTTCCGCTGTCTCACTCACCTTGCGAACCGCTTGACCCCCGTCCGCCATGATCGAGGCCAGGTCGACCGTCGGATCACCCTGAAACCGGGTACCGGGCTCGGCAATTGGGGCCTCACCGGAACCGGGATACACCTCTACCGTCTGGTCACCAAACATTCCGCGCGTGAGAATCGCAAAACGCTCGTCCGCTCGCAGATAGTTGTTGCGGTCAAGTCGGATACCGACAATAACGCTGTTCTGTGTTTCGGGGTTAATCTCCAGGCTGACTACTGAGCCAATTTTAATTCCAAGTTTACCGACCACAGTGCCCCGGCTAATAGTACCGGCGTGATCAAACTCTACCTCATAACTTGGCCCGGCGCTAAATACAAAATTCATAGCAATGGCATACAGTCCTGTTTGCATGATACTCCTCGTGCAGAATGCGTCGTTGGTCAATGAAGCGCGTTCGAAGCTCAGATTCAGAGCGCCTAAACTCGGCTCGGGCTTCTAGTGCACGTATGCGTCCATCCTCAATCAGAGCAACTGTATCCCCGACAAATAAGGCAAGTTCAACATCATGGGTAACAATAAGTGAGGTGATGTTTACCGTGTCGCTTAGTTTCTTGATTATTGCGTCCACTGTTCCCGCGCTAATTGGGTCCAGGCCGGTGGTCGGCTCATCATAAAAAAGGTACCGCGGCTGGGTTATCATGCAGCGGGCTAGTGCGGCTTTGCGTTTCATGCCGCCGGACAGTTCACGGGGCACAAGGTCAAGAAAAGGTGTCATCTCGACGATATCGGCATAACGACGTACCTCGCGGTCTATCTCTGCGTGGGTGTGGTTGCGATGGTAAGTTAAGGGAAAGGCGATATTTTCGTAGACAGTCAGACCGTCGAACAAGGCTCCTTCCTGGAGTAACATGCCGATAGCCGAGCGAATCATCTTGGCTTGTCGTGGCCTCGCCGCTGCAATGTTCTGCCCGTCAATCTCAATGACACCCTGTTGCGGAGCTAAGAGACCACAGATGCATTTTAAAAGCACCGATTTCCCGATGCCGCTACGCCCCATAATCACGGTAGCCTTGTTGTCCTCAATGTTTATCTCAAGTCCGTTAAGAACTCGTTTTTCACGAAATCTCATATGGACGTTGGCACACCGAATCAAAGGAACCCTCCTTGACGGAGTCCCACACTTACCAACAGGTCGGTTATCAACACCACAAAAATATTGAGTACCAAGGCCTTGGTTGTCGTTTCACCCATATCCGCAGCGCTGTCGCAGTAAAAGGTGCCGAAGCAGCAGGCGTTGAGCGAAACGAAGAATCCAATTAACACTGCACGGAGCATACTGCTTGTAATAACGGTGGCATCCAAGAAGACAAAGGCGTTGTCCAGGAAGATAGGAATGGGTAAGTCAAACCACCACTGCAGCAGGAAAGCCGAACTCAAGATAGCAATACCGTGCGTGATTCCTACAAATATCGGTAACACAAGCAGCGAGGCGGCTACTCGCGGAATGACCAGGTACTTAAAGGGCTCAATATCCATGAGCTTTAAGGCGTCAAGCTGTCCGGTCATCTGCATGGAGCCGATCTCAACCGTCATTGCCGTTCCGACCTTGGCCGAGTATATGGTTGAGGCCAACATGACCGAACCGGCGCGCAAGATAACCTCGACTGTTGCGGTACTTACATACCGAGCCGCACCCAAGTATCGTCCGTAATAGCCGCTCACCCAGGTCAACAAGAGACTAAACATGATGCTTCCGGCGATAACCTGAACGATTGCGCTGTCAAAAACTAAAAAAAACTGGCGACCGGTCTCTTTCCACGGGTAGCCTCGACTGAACAGCCAGCGAAGAAAACTCCGATAGCTCTTCATCAGGTATACAAAGTCCGAGTACATTCTGTCGAGCGTGGATGCTGTTGGACGCGTATCGTTCATGTGCCACCTACTATACTCACTGCCTATGATTGAGGCTATGGCAATTGGCACAACAAGCTTTATGTTGCGGGGTTTTTTGCGAGCTAAGGGCAGTCGAGTTGTTGCTGAAATCTCATAAACACCCTATACCCCATAGAATTAATAGTGTATAGTCTACGCTTTAAGGAGGGTATAGGATGAAACCGGTTAACTCCGTAACAGAACTTATTGGGAAGACTCCGCTTGTGCGCTTACACAGCTTTGCTCCCGAGTCCGGAGCGAATGTCGAGCTCTACGGAAAGTTGGAGAATAGAAATCCTGGTGCCAGCGTGAAGGACCGGATTGGCCTGGCAATGATAGAGGCGGCCGAGGAGTCGGGGGAGCTGAAGCCTGGGGGTTCAATAGTAGAGGCAACCAGTGGCAACACCGGCATTGCCCTGGCCTACATTGGTGCGGTTAAGGGGTATAAGGTCGTTCTAACTATGCCCGACACTATGAGCATTGAGCGACGGCGACTGCTTTCGGCATATGGGGCCGAGCTTAATCTAACTGCAGGGACCCAGGGTATGAAGGGCGCGGTTGTACGGGCTGAGGAAATAGTTGCGGAACGCAGCGGAGCGGTACTTATGCGGCAGTTTGCTAATGCCGCCAATCCGGAAGCACATCGGCGAACTACAGCTGAGGAAATATGGCAGGATCTTGATGGAGAGGTAGATATTTTTGTGGCCGGGGTTGGCACCGGGGGAACACTCACTGGTGTTGGTAGCGTACTCAAACAGCGCAACGCGGGAATAACGTTGATTGCGGTTGAGCCTGCGGACTCCCCTGTGCTTTCCGGTGGAGCGCCTGGTCCGCATCGCATTCAGGGTATTGGTGCCGGGTTTGTGCCCGAGGTACTGGAGCAAAGCTTGATTGACGAGGTCATTCAGGTAAAGTCCGAGCATGCAGGCGAGGCCGCGCGCAGGCTCGCCGAGAAAGAAGGCATTCTTACCGGCATTTCGGCCGGGGCCAATGTGTACGCGGCGGCTCAGGTTGCCGCCCGGCCGGAGAACGCTGGCAAGCGCATAGTTACAATTATCTGTGATACCGGAGAACGGTATTTAAGCACCTGGCTTTTCGACAACGTCTAAGGAGGGACCCCGTATGAGTACACAAAAACTGGAAACACTGGCGATACATGCCGGTTTAGGAAAAGAGTCTGGCGGTGAGCCAAGCCGAGCTCCAGCGGTACATAGAACAACCGCGTATAACTTTCGTGATACCACTCACGCTGCAGATCTTTTTGCGCTAAAAGAGCTTGGGTACATCTACACCCGCCTCCAAAATCCGACTCAGGATGTGCTTGAACAGCGGCTTGCCGCGTTAGACGGAGGTGCGGCTGCCTTGGCACTAGCCTCGGGGACCTCGGCGGTGTTCTATTCCATAATTAATATAGCCGGGAAGGGTGATGAAATCGTCTCAAGTAGTCATCTGTATGGCGGAACCTACACAATGTTTAACGACATTCTGCCGCAGTTTGGAATTACGGTTCACTTTGTCGATCCTACCGACCTTGGGGGCATTGAGGCTGCAGTTAATGATCGTACGCGCGCGGTATTTATCGAAACCATCGGAAACCCGGGACTGACGGTTCCCGACTTCGAGGCGGTTGCCGCGATAGCACATGGCTCTGGAATACCCCTCATTGCAGATGCTACCTTCACGACCCCGGCGCTGTTCCGACCCTTGGATCATGGGGTCGATATCGCGGTCTACTCGCTGACAAAGTGGATAGGTGGACACGGCACCGGCATTGGTGGCGCGGTAGTGGACTCGGGACGTTTTGACTGGAAAAATCCTAAGTTCCGCACGTTAAATGAACCCGACGGTAGCTATCACGATGTGCGCTTTGCGCATGACCTGGGAGATCTTTCGCCCCTTGCCTACATCCTCCGTATGCGACTGGTGCCACTGCGTAACCTTGGTGCCGCAATTGCTCCGGACAACGCCTGGATCTTTCTGCAAGGCATTGAGACCTTGTCGCTGCGAATGGAACGGCATTCTGAGAACGGTGCAGCGGTGGCCGAGTATCTGCAGAAGCATCCTAAAGTTGAGTGGGTGCGGTATCCGGGGCTAAAGGAACATCCGACACATGCGCATGCAAAGAAGTACTTCACGAACGGATTTGGCGGCATGGTGGTGTTTGGTATAAAGGGTGGGCGTCCTGCCGGTGAAACCTTCATCAATGGGGTTGAGCTTTTTTCGCATGTTGCAAACGTTGGTGACGCAAAGTCGCTGGCAATACATCCGGCCAGCACCACGCACTCACAGCTCGATGACGCACAGCAGGCTGCGGCCAATGTAGATGCGGGCTTGGTGCGACTATCCATTGGGATTGAGCACATTGACGATATCCTGGCCGATCTCGAGCAGTCGCTCGCCAAGGTCTAAGAAGGTAACAAGCGTTTCAAAGATCTATCTTGCGAAAACATGGGGCGAGTGGCTATACTCGGCCCATGTATCGTGCCCCTACTCACCAGCAAACGCAGAACCTCGGCGGCCCGGAGATAGAGCCCGGCGAAAAGAAAATGCTGCGGCGATTCGCGGATGCGCTGCACCGTGAGTCCTGGGGAAGGACTGTGCTTGGTCTTGCCTGGACCGCTGGGCCTGTAACCTATTTTGCGTTGTACGGCGGTTACTACATAAGCTACGGTTCCGCACCACCTACTAACCTCATCCTGTACTTCGCGGTGTATACCGGTCTTGCCGGTGTATTTGCTGTTGTCCTGCGCATTATGTACCATGTTGTGCGCGGTGGCGAAAAAGAAGAGGCTGAGCGCCTACTGACCGAGGTGCTTGGGGACATTCCAAACGTCCTTATGACGGCAAGAAACCAACTGCTTGAGGGCTATGACGTAAGTAACCGCCGGTTGCTTGCTGCTAAACACGTCATTGAAAACTCCGACGCAGTTCCAAATGCTGTTGCGCGGGCCGTGTATGACCTGACCGGTAGCCAGCAGTTAGCAGACGCGATTGAGGGGATTGATGTGTATCGGCGAGGCGGACTCTATTCGCGGGTAGCCGACCTGCGCCTCGAAGTGCAACCGGAGCTCGAAGGTGCCTTAGAGGACCTAAGGAAACGAGCGCCAGCGCTGGCAGATCTACTGTATGACCGTTTTCACGGCCGTGTAACCGACAAGGCAGCGGGCCGCATGCGGACTGAAGGTTTTCTTGAGCGGATACTGAGCACTGGCGAGAACGATAACTTCACCTTTCTCAGCCTGAGTGATGTTGATGAAATAATGG
>JAIVHN010000250.1 GCA_020201015.1 Spirochaeta sp.
GCTCCTACCTGTTGTTGAATGACCTCGCCATCCTTAAAAAGCAACATGGTCGGAATGCTTACAATGTTGAACCGCGCGGCTAAATCCGGTTGTTCGTCGACGTTAAGTTTGCCGATTTTCGCTTTTCCGTCGTACTCTTTGGCAATTTCAGATAGAGCTGGTGCAACCATCTTACAGGGCATACACCATTCAGCCCAAAAATCTACCAAAACCGGTACTGCGGATTGCGTAACTTCACTTTCAAAATTATCCATGCTTAGGGTGACTTCCATTTTACTGTTCTCCTTGTTCTCTAGTTAGGGTACCCATGTAGCACCATTTTGGCAAGTTTTACGAGATATAGAACGTCGGGGCCAGCTGGAGGTCCTTAGCATCGGATCAATTGGGCCTGAGTGCCGCGACCAATGTCTCCACCGCGCTGTATACCGCTTCTGCAGCTGCTGCCGGTTCGTCGGGGCCAGCGGCGTCAGCTGCGGCAGAAATCGCCCTGACAAAAGCAGAGCCAACTACCACCGCGTGGACATGCCCCGCGAGCATTGTTACTTGATCTCGCGACCGAATACCAAACCCGGCCATAACCTTGGCCCCAGCAGAACCAACGCGGTCCAGAAAGTCCAGGTTATCCTGCCCAAGCTCGGTTGCAGCACCGGTAATCCCCACTCGCAGTGCGGCATACACATACTCCGGACGGCTCTTCAGCACCTCCGTAAGCCGGTCAGAGGTCGTGCTCGGAGCAATAACCGGTACTATAGCCAGCCCCTGGGCCAAGCCAGCCTCATAGAGCCCTTCATCGTAGTCGTAAGGCAGGTCTGGAATAATGAGTCCAGCGGCACCGGACTGTTTGGCAAGATCACAGAAATCCTTCACTCCCGATGCATACACGATACCGGCATAGGTCATGATAAACACCGGCGGCGCACCGCGATCAACCGAGGTATGCACAAACTCAAAGCCACGTGCCGTGCTAAACCCCGCAGCAAGAGCACGCCCGCAGGCATCCTCAATGGTGGGGCCGTCGGCAGAAGGGTCTGAGAAGGGGAACTGCACCTCGAGATAGTCAACCTTGGAGTCAATAAGGCCGTGTGCCGCGGCGTAGGACAGCTCACGGTCAGGAAAATATGGAATCATGTGTGCCATGATTGCGGTTGTACTCATAGCGTCTGCACCTCTTGTTCTAAAAATCGTTTCCACGACTCTGGAGCGATCTCACGCGCCGTAATAAAAATATCTTTGTCACCTCGACCGGACATGTTGACCACAATTGTCGCGCTTGGCGGCAACTCGGCAGCCAACTTCAATGCGGCCGCGCCGCCGTGTGCACTCTCAAGTGCAAAAATCACTCCCTCGTTACGAGCAAAGATTTTCAGCGCATCAAGGGCCTCGGTATCGGACGCCCGCATGAACTCAATTCTACCGATAGAGCCCAGATGTGCAAGTTGCGGCCCAATACCGGGATAGTCAAGTCCGGCCGATACCGAGTGCGTTGCCTGCACCTGCCCATCATCATCTAACAAAAACAAACTCTTGTAACCCTGCACAATACCGGTCTTACCAAGCCCATTCATTCGTGCTGCATGCCCGCCAATTGTAATGCTGCGGCCTCCGGCCTCCACGCCGATTAAGCGCGGTGCTTCGGTTTCCAGATAGGGTGAGAAAAAGCCGATGGAGTTCGAGCCGCCGCCAACACAGGCTACCAAGGCATCCGGCACTACTCCCGCCGCTTTAAGCTGCGCCTTCGTCTCATGCCCAACTACCGACTGAAACTCGCGCACCATATCCGGGAATGGAGACGGGCCTAAGGCCGAACCTATAAGGTAGTGGGTGTTTTCAAAACTGGATGCCCAGTCGCGCAGCGCCTCGTTGACCGCATCTTTTAGTGTGCGACTGCCGCTGCTCACAGGCCGCACCTCGGCCCCGTAAAGCTCCATGCAGAACACGTTAGGCTTCTGGCGTGCTATGTCAACCTCACCCATGTAGACGCAACACTCCAGCCCCAGCTTGGCGCAAATGGCCGCAGTTGCCACTCCGTGTTGCCCGGCGCCGGTCTCGGCAATGATGCGCGTTTTCCCCATGCGCTTGGCCAACAAGGCCTGTCCAACAGCGTTGTTGATTTTGTGGGCGCCGGTGTTGGCAAGACCCTCAAGTTTGATGTAGATCTGGGCACCACCAATCTCGCGCGACGTATTGCGTGCGTGCAGCAGTGGTGTCGGCCGCCCAATGAAATTAGTGCAAATAGCGTCAAACTCTGCTCGGTACTGGGGGTCACTCATAGCGGCGATAAAGGCCGCTTCAAGTTCATCTAAAGGCGGCCTGAGCACCTCGGCGACGTAACGTCCGCCAAACTCACCAAAGGTGTTCTTAAAGCCTGAGTATTGATGTTGTTGCATTCTGTATCTCCTGGAAGTAGCGTTGCATACGCTCGGGGTCTTTGCGCCCCGGCACGGATTCAAGCCCGCTTGAGGCATCTATAAGTTCGGGACTATGGTCACGAATGATTTCGGCAATGTTCTCCGGGTTTAGGCCCCCGGCGAGCCATAACGGCCCCAGGGTTGCAGCCTGCTCCACGAGGTGGCGGTCTATGCGCTTCCCAGTTCCTCCGGCCTGTCCCGGCACGAAGGCGTCAAGCAGCACCCGTGGGCAGCGGTAGTCGCGCACACGGTCGGGTTGCTGTTCACCGCTGCGGCCAGCGTCGGCAGGGCCGCCGCCAGCCTGGCCGCTGGCAGCGCCACCCCGGGTGTCACCGTTCGCGCCACCGGAGCTGTCGCGGCTGGCCGCACCGCTCAGGCGAAGCGCTTTGTAGTAAGGATAGCACAGCGGCAAACAGTCCTCGGGGCGCTCATCGCCGTGAAGTTGCACCGCATCAAGCAGCCCCGCCTTCAGGAGCTCCTGCACCTCCGGAGACAGCTCGTTGACCACAACTGCCACTTTGAGAACGTCTGTACCGGCAAGCTTGTGCAGGAGTTCCGAGGTGGCACGACGCGGCGAGTCGGCAAATACAAAGCCGAGTACATCTGCACCCAGTTCTACCGCCAGCTCCGCGTCTTTGGCCTGGGTAATGCCGCAGATCTTCACCAGCGGCCGCCGGGTGCACTCTTCGACTTGTCCCTGCCGACGGGCGGCAAGGCGCGACCAGAACCTTGCGTTCCCGCACACCCGCTCGGGCTGCCGCCCAGGCTCTGAGCGTTGCAGAAGAGCATGCCCGGCGGCAAGCCCCCGAGAAATCTCTCCGGCCGCAGCCGGGTTGCGCATGAGCGCCTCTCCCACCAGCACGCCGTGAAAGTCGGAGCTGCCCGCAAGGAGGGCATCTTCAAAGCCAAAGATACCGGACTCGTATACACACCGCGCATCAGGCGGCAGGAGCCCGCGGAGGGCGGGCGGCAGCAGCGGGTCCATGCGGAAGGTGCGTAGGTCGCGGCTATTTATTCCGTAGAGATCCGGCTCAAGCTCGCGTACCGCCTCTATTTCCTCTGCGTCATGGCACTCAACCAGCACCGCCAGTCCTCGTTCCCGCGCCCTCTGCATAATCTCACGCGCCTCGGCAGGTGATAGCATTGCAGCAATAAGCAGTACCGCGTCAGCGCCAGCGTTATACGATACATCAACGTCTGCCGCATTGAGTAGAAAGTCTTTGCGCAGAACAGCACACGAAGGGAATGCCTGCTTCACCTGCATGAGATCTACAAGACTACCGCTAAAAAAGTCTTCCTCGGTGAGCACCGAAAAGTGGCTCAGCCCCTCGGCCACGTAGAGTCCAGCCTGTTGCACCGGGTCGGCCGCAGCCGATATCTCACCGGCCGAGGGACTCTTGCGCTTTATCTCGGCAATGACAAACTGATTCCCACCAAAAGGCACCAACGGAACCAACCGCTCGACTGGCACTGCGACACCAAGGGTTGGCCCTTCGACGGCAAGACGCGCCTCGCGCCGGCCGCGAATTGACAGCAGAATGTCGGGCGTGTTCATGCCGCACCACCGGCGCGGGACCCACCAGCGGCGCCCGCGGGCGCCGCCTCGGCAGCGTCCGCCGGGGCAGACAGCGCGGCCATCTTGGCCGCAACCAGCCCCTCGTCAAGGGCGCGGTAGACCAGCTCGAGGCCTTCTGCAATCTCGGTGACGGTGCCGTACACCGTAAGGGCGGCGGCCGTGTTGAGGGCAATCGCGTCGCGCAGGGCCGCCGGGCCGCCGCCTGCGGCCAGCTCGCGCGCCAGCGCCGCGTTGCGCACCGCATCGCCACCGGCCAGGCCATCCACGGTATGGCCGCGGATCCCAAGCGAGGCCGGGTCTATCTCGTACTCCTGTAGGCTACCATCCGCAAACAGCTCAACCACCCGGCTTGGCGCGGCTGGCGACAGTTCATCTATACCGTCAAGCCCATGCACCACCATCGCCCGCTTTACCCCCAGCAGCCAGGCCGCCTCGGCCACGGTGCGACACAGATCCGGGTCGTAGACCCCAATCAGCTGATACTCCGCTCCGGCCGGGTTCACCAACGGTCCCACCAGATTCATAATAGTTTTCACGCCCATTTCTCTGCGCGGCACCGCCGCATGGCGCATGGCCCCGTGGTAGTTCGGCGCAAACAAAAAGGCAAAACCGTGCTGCTCCAGCAACTCGGCCGCACGCGTCGGCGTGATATCAACCGGAATTCCGAGCTCGCGGTAGAAGTCGGCACTGCCGGAGATGCTCGAGACCGCCCTGTTGCCGTGCTTCGCGACGCGTGCCCCGCAGGCCGCCGCCGCCAAGGCGGTAAAGGATGAAATGTTAAAGGTGCCTTTGCCGTCACCGCCGGTACCGCAGGTATCAAGCAGCGGGCCCGCGGCCTCAAGCACCGTGCGCTTGCGTTGCAGCACCCGTGCGCAGCCTGCGCCCCGCCAATGACACCGGCAAGCGCCTCCTTTACTACAAAAGGCTCACGCCGATAGTGCAGAAAGTTTGCCAGCAGCTTTTTCCCGGAATCACTTGCAATGGACTCCGGGTGAAACTGCACACCCTCAAGCAACAACTCGCGGTGCCGCACCCCCATAATCTCGCCGTCCTGGCTCCAGGCGGTAACCTCAAGCTCCGTCGGAAGGCTTGGCGGGTCAATAACCAGCGAGTGATAGCGCGTGAAGTTGGCCGGTGAGTCTATGGAGCGAAACAGCCCGCGGCCGTCCAGCTTAATCCCCTCGGCCTTGCCGTGCACAATCCGCTGTGCCTGCACAATGCGCCCGCCAAGCGCCTCACCAATGACCTGGTGTCCTAGACACACACCCAAAATCGGCATCTTGCCCATAAACTGCCGCACCACCTTCAGCGAGACACCCGCATCGCCCGGCCCGCCGGGCCCAGGAGAAATAATGATCCGCGACGGTGCACGTCGCGCAATCTCCTCTACCGATATGCGGTCGTTGCGCACAACCCGCACCTCCTCGGTCGTGAGTTCGCTCAGGTATTGATACAGGTTATGGGTAAAGGAGTCGTAGTTATCTATGAGCAGTATCATGCGTTTACCTCCAGTCCTACTGCGCGGGCCAAGGCCCCAAGTTTTTCACCGGTTTCTTCCCATTCACGTTCCGGAACCGAGTCGTACACTACCCCGGCCCCGGCCTGCAGCACCATTTTGCCGTCTTTTTTGAGGGCGCTACGAATAGTAATGCAGGTGTCCAGGTTGCCTCCCGGCTCCAGATACCCTACCAGCCCGGCGTAAAAGCGCCGCGCCTCGGGCTCAAGCTCGTCCAGTTTCTGCATCGCGCTGATCTTTGGTGCACCCGACACCGTGCCAGCCGGAAAGGTTGCCCGCACCGCGTCAATCCCGCTCTTACCCTTGTCCAGCTGTCCGCGCGCCTCACTTACAATGTGCATAACGTGTGAGTACATCTCTATGGCCATGTACTCCCCAACTGCCACACTGCCGCTGCGACACACCCGACCAATGTCGTTGCGTGCCAGATCCACCAGCATGAGGTGTTCGGCCCGCTCCTTGGGGTCGGCCAGCAGTTCCTTTTCCAGGGCGATGTCTTGCTCACGGGTCTCACCCCGTCGCCGTGTTCCGGCAATGGGGCGGATGCAGACCTCGTTGTCGCGCACCTTAATGTGCACCTCAGGTGAGCTGCCAAACATCTCGTACTCGCCAAAGTTAAGGTAAAAGAGATAGGGCGATGGATTCGCGGTGCGCAGCCTGCGGTAGGCCTCCAGCGCCGGTAACGCGGTCTCTACATACAGGCGGCGAGACAAAACCCCTTGTAGCAGGTTGCCACGCCGAATCTCGTCCTTGAGCCGCTCCACCCCACTGTAAAAGTTCGCCCGGGCCTCCGGTGCCTCTTGCGAGACCGCCGTATATTCCTCCTCGGTGTGTTGGAGGTAGTTAAAGTTCAGGTCGGTGATACTCGCCTCAACCTCGTCCAAAGCCGCCTGCAGATCCACCTCATGCTCACGGTAGTTCATACCCAGGAGGTAGAGCAGGTCGGTGTAGTGGTCAAAGACCACAAACACGTGACCAAAGAGAAAGGCCGCAAGCGGCAGTCCCAATGGATCCGGCTTGTCACGAAACTGCAAGCTGTCACAGAACTGGGAGAACTCGTAGGAGAGGAACCCAACCCCACCGGCCGGGTAGGGAAAGTCCTGATGTGGCTGCGTGTGCTGGTCTGCAAAGTAGCGCTGCAGATCAAGAATGTCGCGCGCCTTACTTCGCACGCGCGTTCTCTTCCGCCCGGTATCGCCCCCGGAGCCGCGGCCACCGTTACCTGCTCCGCCAGACTCACTACTCATAAAGACACCCTCGTCGGTCTGCTCCAGGCGAAAAGCCTCTCGCACCAAGAGCAGCGAGTAGCGCTCACGTCCCTTGGTGTAAGAACTTGACTCAAGCAGCACCCGGGCATTGAGCTTCTTGGCCAGGGCAAAAGGCGTATAACTCTCACCCGGCAGCATCCGTATCAGACTGTTGTTGTTTGTACTCATATCCTTCCTTTCTGCTCACGTTGCACGCCGCCCCCGGCCGCAGTCACCAGATGAGCCGACAAAAAAAGCCGCGCACTCGGCGCGGCTTTTTCTGCCGCGGGCACCCAGGTGAGACGGGGCCCGCAACGTTACACGTCGGCTGCACCCCTTAAGGTGCCCACCAGAGACGCGAGTTGATAGTTATGTTGGAGTGGCAGCATTGTTCACTCATCTTGGCCTAAGGTTAGATAATCACACGCCCATGGTCAAGTATGAAACACCGGTAGTTACACAACTTTTTTCCAGTTTGTCGCACCGGCGTCACCCGCCGCCAAGCTCGCCTGAGAAAAGAGTGCTGGCCTCCCAAATGGAGGTAAAAGAGTGACAGGAGGCCAGCAGCTCCACTACAGGATTGTTCTTTATGCCTCTACCACCTCCTTGTCACGCAGCATAGCCTCGTGTTCGGCCTCGGCAACGACTGCATCAACCGCCATCTCGGCCTCAAGCTGGGTCTCAAACTCTGACTCATCAGCCCCATCTGGGGCCTCAACATCTGAGTCTTCATCATCCTCGAGGGCTTTCTCGCTTGCCTCGCTCTTGCTAAACACCGGCCGAAACTCTACGTGTTCACCAACAATTTTGACCCGGGTGTGGTTTTGGCCCTCGCCGTCGGTCCACCGGTCTTGTTTAAGCCGCCCTACAACTCGCACGCCACGGCCCTTGTTCAGGTTTTCGCCACAGCGTTCGGCCAGGCCGCTCCAGACCTCAACATCAAAGAACGAGACCTCTTTCTGTGTTTCCTCGTTCTGCCGGAAAAACCGGTTCGAGGCCACACTAAAACTACATACCGGCGTCCCCTTGGGCGTTGTGCGCAGCTCCGGGTCGCGGGTCAGATTTCCTTCCACCAGAATGGAATTGAGACTATTCATACTTTCCTCCTCAGTGCCTATTGATATTTGCAAAGCGCGCTTTCACCCTACTACTACCGCTTTTTGTGCACGCTGCTTCGTCACCAAAGATTTTTCAGTATTTTTTTGCGCTCGATGTAGGTCGATGTAGGTCGATGTTCGCCCATGCCGCCTTCTCAGCCCAGCATGGGGCTGGCAGTTGGGCGGGCGATGCGGCAGGTTGTGTGCACTTTGCGAGGGAGTATCAGGTTTGCTCTAGATAATGCTAGTTTTGTGGTATTATCTCATGCAAACCTGAGCATGGACTGGAATTGATTGCCGAGCTGGTGGCGGCTGGTGGGGGACAGTTGCGGCTGGCCGGGGGCTCACAGCCAGTGCCCAGCGCCCCCGGCACCAACCTTGTGGAAACTTTTGCGGCGCTATGATAGCTTATGAGCATATGAAACACTGGATTTTTCGTGCTGCTGCGGTAGCAACTACACTTCTTTTGGCAAGTATGGCCCACGCCCAAGGCGTTGAGGTAGAAAGCACCGACGAACTCTGGAAGCTGGAACGGTATGAAGCTGCAGACCTATCCCCAGAAAGCCTACGCACGGTAGAGGAGGCAATCCTTGCCGACTCACAAGGCGGCTGGTTGCCGGTAGGGCTGGACAAGACCCTGGACGGTGAGGCGCTTGAAGTATTCTACATCTTGAGTGACTCGCTACCCTTTGAGCAGGTCAAACTTTTTCGCATTAGTAACATTGACCGCTTACGACAGAACATTGACGACCTCATCTGGGACGGCTGGGTGCCAGTGGACATAGGAGTAGATGCAGGTGACCCGGTAGTCATGCTCCTAGACACCCCTGAAATTGATATTGAGGACTGGGATGTACGGCTCACGCTCTTCGATGAAGAGAACATGGACGCAGCCCTCTCTGAGATGATGGAGGACGGCTTCTCTGTGTGGGGCATGTCTGTTGGTCCAGACGCCACCCTGTGGGTCCTCTACCTTATGGAGAACAACCGTGAGGAGCTACGGCCCCTCAACTTGGGCTCACTTGGGCTGGAGATGGACGAACTCAGCAAGGCAAGGACTTCATTCGCACCTTTATAGATGAAGACCTTGCTTCGGGGCGCTACGAGCGGGTACACACCCGTTTTCCGCCCGAGCCTAACGGTTATCTGCATATTGGCCATGCAAAATCCATCTGCCTCAACTTCGGCATTGCAGAGGACTACCAGGGCAAATGCAACCTGCGTTTTGACGACACGAACCCAACCAAGGAAGAAACCGAGTACGTGGACTCCATTAAGGACGACATCCGTTGGCTTGGTTTTGACTGGGAGGAACGTGAGTTCTACGCATCCGACTACTTTGAACAACTCTATGACTGGGCAAAACAGCTTATTCGCCACGGCCTCGCGTATGTAGACAGCCTCTCTCCGGATGAGATTCGCGCCCACCGCGGCACCCCAACCGAGGCCGGTCGCAACAGCCCCTTCCGGGGCCGTAGCGTAGAAGAAAACATGTCGATGTTTGAAGCAATGGGTGCCGGTGAGTACCCGGACGGCGCGCATGTACTGCGGGCGAAAATCGACATGGCGCATCCCAACATCAACATGCGTGACCCCACTATGTACCGCATTCGCCGCGCGCATCACCACCGCACTGGCGACACCTGGTGCATCTACCCAACCTACGACTGGGCGCACGGGCAGAGTGACTCTATTGAAGGCATTACGCATTCTATCTGCACGCTTGAGTTTGAGAACCACCGGCCACTCTATGACTGGTTTTTGGAAAAGCTTGAGGTCTACCGCCCGCGGCAGATTGAGTTTGCCCGGCTAAACCTCAGCTATACTCTCATGAGCAAGCGCCGCCTGCTTGAACTGGTCAAGGAAGGTCACGTCTCCGGCTGGGACGACCCACGCATGCCTACCATCTGCGGCTTGCGTCGTCGCGGCTTTACCCCCCAGGCGTTACGCGCCTTTGCCAAGGGTATTGGGGTAGCAAAACGTGACAGCATGATCGATGTTGCCTACCTGGAGTTCTGCCTACGCGAAGACCTCAACGCACGGGCCGAACGGCGCATGCTGGTACTGAATCCACTCAAGGTGGTACTCACCAACTACCCAGAGAACCAGGAAGAGTGGTTTGAGGCCGACAACAACCCAGAAGACCCTTCGACGGGACAGCGCAAGATACCGTTCAGCCGCGAGCTCTACATTGAGCAGGACGACTTCATGGAAGACCCACCCAAGAAGTTCTTCCGCCTCTCACCAGGCAAGGAGATACGGCTCAAGCATGCGTACTACATTACCTGTGACGAGGTCATTAAGGATGCGGCAGGAAAAGTTGTGGAGCTACGCTGTAGCTACGACCCGGAGTCACGCGGAGGCGGAACACCGGACGGGCGCAAGGTTAAAGGCACCTCGCACTACGTAAGCGCCGCCCACGCGGTAGACAGTGAGGTGCGGCTCTACGACCGGCTCTTCTCGGTAGAAGACCCGGCCAGCGTCGCCGCCACGGGTCAGGACTGGCGTGAGCTCATAAACCAGGACTCATGCGAGGTGCTCACCGGCTGCAAGGCCGAGCCCGCACTTGCCGAGGCCGCCCCCGAGACCGTGTTCCAGTTCCTGCGCCAGGGCTACTTCGTAGGAGCGCTCACGAATGACGCTGCAGGTAAAATGATAGCATAATGCTACCACATCAGCCGCACGCAACATCAGGCCACCGCCGCATCAGGCTGCTGCGGCCTCCCTATCAGACTTGCGTGAAACTATGGCGTTCTCGAGTGCCGGGATTACAAACAGAGACAAGAAGGTCGCGGTGATCAGGCCGCCAATGGCGACGACGCCCATGGGTTGGCGGAGTTCTACGCCTGCGCCGCCGATGCCGAGGGCCAGCGGGAGCATACCCAGGATAGTGGCGGTGTTGGCCATGAGGATTGGCTTGAGCTTGGTCGGCGCGGCCTCTATGAGGGCCTTGCGCACACCCATGCCACGGCCGCGGAGCTGGTTGGTGTAGTCAAGGATGAGAATGGCGTTGTTTACCACCATACCTACCAGCATGACTATTGCCAACATCGCCACAATGTTCATGGACTGCCCGCTCCAGAGCATAAACCACACAACACCAATCAAGGACAGCGGAACGGTGGAGAGAATGAGTATGGGTTGTCCAAAGCGCTCTAAGATTGCCCCCAGCAGCATGTAGGTAACCAAGACCGCAATCACAAACACAAATATAAAGTCGTTCACCGTCTCTTCCAGCATCTCGGCGTTGCGCGACCACTGGAAGCCAGCGCCAGCCGGGAGATCAAGCGCACCAAGCACCTCTTCTATTGGCGCGGTCACCTGCCCCAAGACATAGCCTGGCGCAAGGCCCGCGGTAATAGCAACCGCCTCCTGTTTGTCCTCGCGCGTAACGCGGTTAACCGAGTCGGCAATGTCGACATCTGCTAACTGCCCCACCGGAAACAACCCAGCCTCGGTAGGAATAAGAATGCCCGCAATATCATCTGCATTACCCACCTCGCTACCGCTGAGGAGTACACGAATATCATAGCTCTCGCTGTCCTCCTGGAAGGTTCCGGCATTAATGCCGTCAACGGCCGCACGCATGCTGTTTGCCAGCTCGGCAACGCTGAGGTTTAAATCTCGCAGCACGACGCGATCCGGGCGCAACACAATCTCCGGTTGCCCCAGGCGCGTGGAGACATCAAGATTCACAAGCCCGGGGATCTCTTCCATACGCTCAACGGCCTGGAGGGCTGACTCGGTAAGCGCCACCGAGTCGGCGCCAACTAAATAAACTTCTACATCTGGCCCACCGGGGCCTCCGCCGTCGTTAGTGACCGCGCGGACTGCAATGCGCGCTCCGGGAATGTCACCAAGCGCTTCGGCAATGTCCGGGGCAATAATGGTATTGGGGCGGCGCTGGTCTCTATCAACCAGTGTTGCTTCAATTTGAGCCAGGTTCGTTCCGGTATCAATGCCCGAGCTTGCTCCCAAGGTCGTAGACATCATGGAAATTTCGTCAAACTTAGCCATGCGTTCCTCAATACGCCGCACTAACTCGGTCGTCACTTCCAGGTCGCTGCCTTGAGACAGCTCTACCTCAACCTCAATCCGCCCCGAGTCCGCGGCTGGAATGAAGTCAAAGGGAATATCGGCCATAAGGCGAATAGAGAACACAAAGAGCACGAGCGTACCCACAACCAAAACCGTACTGCGAACCCTGCTATGCAGGATCTTGGTCAACAGCAGCTTGTAGCCGTGTTCCATACTCTTGAATGCACTCTCGAGCCGCTCGCCAATAGGGTATTTTTTGTCGCTGCTATCCGGCAGCAGCTTGGCAGCAAGCATTGGCGTTAACGTGAACGAGACAACCATAGAGAACAAGGTTGCAAAGGATATAGCTAACGCAAACTCACGTAAGAATAAGCCAGCAAAGCCGCCCATAAGCGCCATAGGCAAGAACACCGCGATATTGGTAGCGGTCGAGGCAACGACCGCAGTAGCCACCTCCGAGGTACCCTGTGCCGCCGCTGTCTGACTATCCGCCCCTTCCAGCTTGTAGCGGAAAATATTCTCCAGCACCACAACCGAGTTCATGACCAGCACACCTACCGCTGTTGCAATGCCCATGAGCGACAGCGTGTTGAGCGACATTCCAAAGAACGGCATAAGAGCAAAGGCCGCGACAATAGACATCGGCATGGCTAATCCCACAATGACAATTGCACGCAAGTCGTGCAGAAACAGCACCAGTACCAGCGAGGTGAGCGCAATACCCAGGATAATGTTCATTAAGGTATCTGCAATCGTCTCATCTATCTCAATGGACTGGTCGTTGATAATGCGCAGATCTACCCCTTCTGGCAGCATGGGAGCCAGCTCCTGAAGCTGGTCTCGAATACCCAGGGCGATATCTACAGTGTTGCCGTCAGGCGCCTTGAGCACGCGCAAAAGAACGGTGTTTTCACTGCGGGCGCCTGCCGCAACATCAAAAAGTGTTGTGCGAACACGCACCTGCTCACCGGTATCGTGTACAGTGGCGATGCTGTCCAGCGGCCGCAGCCCAGCGGCGGTGGGAATTTCCAGGTTCCTTATAGCCTCCACCGAGCCAAAGCGCCCGGCCAAACGCACCGGTAGGTCCGAGCGCCCGTCGCTAATGTTACCAGCTGGCATGTCCATGTTGGCCGCCGAGAGGATCTGCGCAACCTGCGGCAAGCTAATGCGGTTCTCAAACACGGCGCGGTTGTCGACAGCGCATCGCGCACCGTGGTGCGCGCGAGCAAGCCCAGTTCCACATCTGGTATATCGCCCGAAAGCATAAGGGTTATGACCGGAGTAGCAGTAATGTCAAACTTTTGCGTAACCGGGCTTTGCGCGTCACTTGGCAGGTCGTTCAACACGACTTCAATCTTATCCTTTACTTCCTGACTTGCAATGTCAGGGTCTTTTTGCAGACCAAACTCGATGATAATGACAGACGCGTTTTCCAGACTGTACGAGGTAAGGGCGTTAATGCCGCTGACTGTGCTGACTTCGTCCTCAATAACCCGAGACACCTGTGTTGCCACCTCACGTGGCCCAGCACCGGGATACACGGTCTGTACCGTTATCACCGGAATGTCGATATCGGGAATATAGTTCAAGGCAAGCGAGCGGTATCCAATGACACCGGCAAGCAGCAGTGCGGCAAGAAACATTGTCACCAAGACGGGACGACGAATGGATAGTTCAGGTACGTTCATATGGAATGTCCTTCTGGAGCAGGCTAACGCAGGCCGATCTCGGAGTTACCGTTCACAACCCGCACGCGAGCGCCGTCTGAAATGCGGTTCACGCCCTCAGATACAATCACATCTCCCGCGCTCAAACCCGAGCTCACCTCACGCCGCGTTCCTTGACGCCGCGCAATCTCAAGAGGTACCCGCACGGCGCTCTCGTCTTCAATTACAAAGGCAAAGGTGCCGTCACTGGTCTCAAGCACTTCCTGGAAGTCCAGCACCACCGCTTGATCGTTGCGGTAAGTCTCAATAGTGACCGATGCCGTCACGCCGCTTGGCACGCGCCTGTTTGGGTTTTCAAAGCGCAAGCGCACCGCAAAAGCTTTGCGGTGCTCATCCAGTCCCATGTCGACCCGCACGACCTCCCCGTCAAGCTCGGTGGACTGCCATTCTGCGACTGCACGTTGCCCCACCTCTATGCTTGAAATATGGCGGTCCGAGACCCACACCGTAGTGCGCAGCTGCTCGTAGTCTGAGACGGTAAAAAGGGGGTCGCCTTGCGCAACATTGTCCGACTTGCTCACCTGAATGCGGGTGATATAGCCGGAGATAGGAGCGCGAACGCGTACCATGTTACGGGCAGACTCCCAGTTTGCGCGGGCTACATCGTACTGTGCTTTGGCATCCTCAAAGGCCTGCTGAGTCACGTTACCGCTTTCACGCAGACGTCGCATGCGCGAGAATGAGCTCTCTGCATTCTCGTAGCCCACCCGAGCCTGTTCGTAGTTGAGCGCCGGGTTATCGGTGGGGAAGGTCACAACCGCTGTGTCACCCTCCACGTAGTCGCCGACCTCAAAGAGCACGCCCTCTACTACATCGCCCACCAGAGCACTGGCAGTGGACTCTGAATTGCCACTGAGCGATGTCGTAAAGCGCTGGTAGCTCCTGAATGACTCAGGCCTTACCTCGCGTGTTGCTACCGGGATGCCTTCCTGGTCATGAATCTCGCCAACGCTGCGACCAACTTCCAGGGCGTCGTCGGCGCAGGCCGCCAAGACCAGCGCAACCAAGAAGGGCAATAGCCAACGCCGCCCTTGTAAAAAACCATATGTCATAGCCTAAGCTCCTTGTTCAGCATAAAGCGAAGGTAGGGCGCACGCTCGCTTTCGTCAAGCTGGTGTCGCCATGACCGCATCACGCCTTTTCGCCAATGTTGAGTTTACGATATACTACGCACAGCATCAAACCGCTAAATAATTATGGAGCACACCAAATGAAACACTTTCCTCTCACCCGTATTCCGGTATTCGTTGCAACCGCAACTGCAGTGCTAACGCTGACTTTGCTTTCCTGCACTTCGCTTGAACCGCTGGCAGTACAGAGCGAGCCGGTACAGCGCGTTGAAACCGAGGACTATGCTATCCGCCTAGAGTTCATGGATGAAGCATATCTAAAAGCACTTCACGACAACCGTAACAATACCTTTATTGCACCGGACCGGCTGCTCAACGAACGCTTCATTGTTTTTGATCTTGAAGTTGAATCCAAGAGCGACACGTATTTTGCAATTGAGAATAGAAGTATAGAACTTGCATATGAAGGTCGTGTCGTTAGCCCGCAAAACCGCTTTCACTTCGGGCTGTTTTGGGACAACCAAGACGAGCAACTTGGCTCCTCTACAGTTCAAGCACGGCGCAGACAAACTATGATCAATGAAACCCTTCCACCCAATAAGCTTGAAATTGAAGGCGGCTCGACCGATGGTGGATATTTAGTCTTCCGTGGCCGCTTTCCGCAATACGGCACCGCAGTTATCACCCTGCGCATGCGTGACCTCAGCGGCCGCCCGACGGCAACGCATGAACTAGAGTTTACGTTTTAATTCTGGTACGGAGACAAAAAAAGGCTACCCGGTTAAGGGTAGCCTTTTATTTGTCCGTTCTAACTACTCAAGCGCTATTAGAAGGCTGCGGTAGCAGTTAAGTATACGTTGCTGTAAGCAGTAGTCGGGGTGTTCAGGTCAAGCTCAACATCTGCAGCGTCTTCGGCCAACCAGTAGTAACCCAAGGTGTAAGTTACTGCACCAGGGCTAAACTGCAGGTAGAGTTCTGCAT
>JAIVHN010000181.1 GCA_020201015.1 Spirochaeta sp.
AAGACCGTGAGCCTCCCAAATTTTTTCGTTCTCCTCACCAATGCGATGAACCAAACCTTCAAATACCTGTTTTTCGTTTTCATTAAGCACTTGATAACGTGTGCATGTACGGAAGCTCCAGCTATATGCATAGGAGTCGTCATCAATCTTTATCAACGCCCGATCTCGATACTGATTAACAAGAAATTCTTTGGCCTCTGCCGAGCAGTCGGCGCTGTAGATCCCTCGTTCTCCCCCGACCATTGGGTGAAAAAGATAGAGATCTTCATCACCAATCTGTTTTAAAAGCTCATTTATGCAGCCCTGAGCTTCATGACCAAGAGCGTCAAGGAGCTGGCTCCCCGAAAGATGCGGCTCGGCAAGCCACCGGACACGGTCGTCGGAAAAGCCTGCGGCCTGCAACTCGGCACGGCTGAGGGTAGCGCTTGGCTCAAAGCGGCCAAGGATACCGCTTTCGTTCTCAGCCGGAATAGCCCAAATGCGGAAAAAACCAAGCACATGGTCAATGCGGTACGCGTGATAGAACTTGGACGCTTGGCGCACGCGATCCCGCCACCATCCGAAATCTGATTTCTCAAGTTCGGCCCAATCATAAATTGGAAAGCCCCAGTTTTGACCAAGCTCACTAAACATATCCGGAGGTGCTCCGGCGCGAAGATCCGTCCGAAACAGGTCACGTCGGCGCCACAGATCGACGCTGTCTTCATTCATGAGAATAGGAATATCACCCTTCAGCAGAACTCCTAACTCATTTAAGGCCGCTTTTGCCGCGCGCAGTTGTTGCTCAAGACGATACTGAATCCATGCAAAAAACATAAGTCGTGGTTTGAGCTTTTTATCGCTCCACATGTCTTGTATCAGTTTGTCGCTAGAATCGTCATGCTCTTCCCACTGCCACCAAGGTTTACGATCATTTCGCGCCTTTAGGAACCGGAAAACCGCGTAATCTCTCACCCAGTCATTCTCCACCATCCACGTCTTCAGTTGCACGTCCTGGTCAATGGTCGTCTGCCGTGCCTGATATAAGTCGTGCAAGAACCCAATTTTTGCATCAAGCGCCCGCTGATACTCAAGCCGTGCTTCACCACTGAGCTCTTCACGTAACCGCACTACCCGATCTGCAAACCCACCGGCACCCTCAAGCTCCGGTAGGTCGTCGAGGCGAATATACAACGGGTGCAAAGCAAAAGCACTTTGGGCGCTGTAGGGTGAACTATCGGAACCAGTGTCGTTCACCGGGAGTATTTGAATGAGGTTTAGACCGGCAGCCTTCACCCAGCCTCCGAGGCGCGTCAAATCGGCAAACTCGCCGGTACCGACGCTCCGTTCGCTTCTGAGACTGGTGATAGGGGTCAAGACGCCGGTACTTAGGTGTTCGAACTCATGCAACGCCATTGGGTCGGCTCCTACGTCGGGTGTGTCTCCCAAGTATACGCGCCAAGGCCTGGATTCGCAAGTGAAGTAGATTAGACGTAATAATTTTAATTGAATAAACTATGAGAGTTCGTTTATCTTGTCTCGCAGCCGCGCCGCTTCTTCGTAGTTCTCGGCTTCAACCGCTTGTTGAAGCTCGGTAAGGAGTCGCTCTTTTTCAGTATCCGACTCAATTTCATCTTCACTCTCACCAAACGGCGAAACTGTCTGGTCATCCTCAGTTTGAATCATATTCACGGCAATTCCAGCTTCCTCTACAACACTTTCAGCAATGAAGACCGGACAATGAAGACGAGCTGCAAGTCCAAGCGCATCGGAGGGACGTGAATCAATGCTTATTTTCTTTATGCCTTGTTTCATTAGTATCCGCCCATAAAACGTGCCGTCGCGTAAGTCCGTGATTTCGACGCGCTCCATGGTGACACCAAACTTCTCCAACATCTGAATTACCAGATCATGGGTAAGAGGTCGAGGCATAGGCACATTACCAAGTCCAATGAGAATTGACTGAGCCTCAAGTTGTCCAATAAATATTGGAACCGCTTGCTCTGATCCGAGTGGTTTGACCAAGACAGCATTGCCCTTATCTGTGCGAGCAACGGTCCATATTTCTGCTTCTAAGAAGGAGCTATTTGCCATTCTGATAATATACACCGTGGAGATAGAAAATTAAAGGTATTGTACCGGTTCAACACTCATGAATCGAACTATTAACACGAAGGTCTTTCACAGATGCTTAAACGGACACGTTTTTACGAATAAAGGTCCGCACCGCCTCGACAGCCAGCGCGGCTCTCATATTGAGCCATTTTACTATGCAGTAGGCCTTAAGGTGAACTTAGATGGCGTATAGCGTTGCGAAAAGGCGAAAGTGCGTCATCCGGAAGTGAATATCTTTCGTAACGCGAGCGCTGATAGGCCGGATGCAAGGCTGGCTCAAGGAATGCCTCCGGGTGCGGCATAAGCCCCAACACTTGTCCGCTAACATCAGTAATCCCTGCCACATTGTCTTCGGATCCATTAGGATTTCTTGAAGCATAGCGAAGCGCAATAAGCTTTCGTTCGTTCACTGCCTTGCGGACGTCGGAGTTCGCATATACAAAACGCCCCTCACCATGCCGAATTGGGCACTCAAAGCGAGAGAGACCCTGGAGCCATGGGGAGGTGTTTTCAGGCTCTCGATCCAAAGTAACCCAACTGTCTTCAAAATGAGCATGGCTGTTGTGCGTAAGCGAAACTGAAGACTCCCAATCTCCCGAGAGGTTCGGCAAGAGTCCCGACTTAACCAGCACCTGAAAACCGTTACACACACCAAGCACCATACCACCATCGGCTATAAATGCATCAATTTCCCGACGGAGTTTGCGCTTAAGCAACCCGGCAAGCACCATTCCAGAACCCAGGTGGTCGCCAAAGGAAAAGCCTCCAGGCAGAGCCAGTATCTTTCCACGGCTCAAAATCCGTGGGTCTAGCAGCAGTTCACTGAAGGGGAGCATTTCAACCTCGCCACCGGCGCGGCGGAACGCTGCGGCCAGCTCCAAATCTGCGTTTATTCCATACCCGTTCAGCACAAGCGCTCGGGGAGCTTTTTTAGCGGCACGCAAACCAATTGAGCCTGTCTTTGACGACTTCTCAGTCTTTGGCGCCTGCGCAGCATCCGACAAGCCAGCTGTATTCGTCAGACGCTCGGAATCCACGTGCTGAGCCCGCCGCGACTCCCCCGGAAGTATTGGCGTTGTGAAAGCTTCTTCCAATTCTTCAACCGGAACGCTAACCAGCTCTTGCCCGGAACGAGTAAACCGAACAAATGCCTTACGAGAAACCACACCAACTTGGGCATAGGGAAACCCTTTAAGACCAGCCTCAAACTTGGTACGGTCTTTCGGCGCAACCGTAACCAGAAAACGGGAGCAGGACTCGCTAAAAAGGAGTCGCGCTGTCTCAAAAAGGGGAATCAGGTCCGATTTACCGGGCAGTGCTCCTAAAGGAACCGCTTCCAGTTTGATATTGGCTCCAAAAGCCTTGCCAGCCTTCCGGGAAGCAATGGCACTCTCCGCAACCCCTATAGCTATCCCACCGTCGGACAGGTCATGAGCCGAACGAAGTAATCCGACACCCATTAGTGCGGCAATTGCCCGATATAACGACGGAGCTTGTTTGAGGTCAGGAGTCGGCGACTGGCCAAGTGGATGTCCAGAAACAGCCTCGTATACTGTTCCGCCAAGTTCGCCGCGAGTTTCTCCTATCACGTAAATAAGATCTCCTGCCATTTTAAAATCGCTCGACAGATACTGATCAGCGTTCTCGAGTATTCCGAGGAGACTAATTAAAAGAGTTGGCCGAACCGAGACCTTTCGGCCCGCGAGGTCTGCATCATTTTTCATGGAGTCTTTGCCGGAAATAAGTGGGAGGCCGTACGCTTCGCACGCGTTGCGCAGACCGCGACATGCACGCACCAACTGCGCAAGTTTATACTCGCCATCCGGCGTGGATTCCGATTGGACCGGATCCGGCCAACAGAAGTTATCAAGTAGGTATGCGCGGTCGGGATCACCTCCAAGAGCAATATGGGCACGATAGGCCTCATCCACCGCAGCGGCCGCCATATGTTCGGTGTCCCAGTCGCCATACCGCGGACAAATTCCGTGGGTCACACTTAACCCGCGATTACCGGAGAACCCGGGGCGGAGCACGGCGCCGTCACTTGGACCCGCTTGCTCGGGGCCACTAAACGGTTTCCCGTAGGAAGCCCCTTGTACTTCATGGTCGTAACGACGGATCCAGCTTTCCTTGGACGCAACATTGGGATTGGCAAGGATACGTAGAAAATCAGCTCGAAGACGTTCCGGATGATCGGTATGTTCCGGCAGCGGGGGCATACCCAGGTCGGGCAGCAGCTTTGTATGAATCGGCAAAGCCGGAATTATGCTGGACGCGTACCGGTGTTCAGGCGGAACCCAGCGCGCGTTCAATTTCATCTGCGGAACACCGTCATGCAAAAAGGAAAGCGGAAGAAGGCCAACGGCTTGAGTCTCATACATGAGCCGTATGAATCCGTCGGCGGCAAAGCGACCAACGACCGTTGCCTCAACACCCCGCCTCCGAGCCAACTCAAAAAACTCGTCTCGTGTAGCTGCAGCTAGTGCGAGGCTCATGCGCTCTTGACTTTCAGAGACAAGAATTTCCCACGGTGCAAGCCCTGGGTATTTTAGGGGACATGCAGCTAACTCAATCTCAATTCCACCGCTGTTTCGCGCCATCTCCCCAAGTGAGGAGGAAAGCCCTCCGGCTCCGTTGTCTGTGATTCCTTTATACAGTCCAAGATCACGTGCCTCCAATAGAAAATCCATCATGCGCCGTTGAGTAATGGGGTCTCCAATCTGAACTGCGGAGCTCGGTGACTCTTCTTCCAGCGCCAGAGACGAAAAGGTAGCACCATGTATACCGTCTTTACCTATGCGACCACCGACCATGACCGCAAGATCGCCGGGATCTATATCCTCTTCCCAAGATGCGCGTCCACCAAGCAGGCGAGGCATTATGCCCGCCGTTCCGCAAAAGACCAGCGGCTTGCCCATGTAACTTTCATCAAAAAGAAAGGCGCCAGCTACCGTCGGTATACCGGACTGATTTCCGCCATCAACAATTCCGTGATGTACCCCACGCAGAACCCTTTCCGGGGCCATGACGCCGCGAGGTAGTTCTGACTCGGCAGTATCTGGATACCCAAAACACAACACATTTGTGTTGAGAATTGGTCGCGCACCACGTCCCGTTCCCATAATGTCTCGGTTCACGCCAACAATACCGGTAATTGCACCACCGTAGGGGTCAAGCGCGCTTGGTGAGTTATGAGTTTCCGCCTTAAAGCACACCACGTGCTCATCATCAAAGGCAACGACACCAGAGTTGTCATGAAAGACGGACAGTACATCGTCACGCTCAGTCACGACCGCCTCGGTAGCTCCGCGAATATAGGTTGCAAAAAGCCCTTCAATTTGCTCCTCACTCATACTCGAAGGTCCGGTGCCGTGCGAGTCAGATGTCTCTGAATGCTCGAGGTACCGGATTTCAGCCTGAAAAATTTTGTGTTTACAGTGTTCACTCCACGTCTGAGCAAGCATCTCGAGCTCGCAGTCAGTGGCCTCAGCTGGCAACCCGGCGGCAAGCCTGGCTTCTCTAAGGCCCGAATCACGGTAGTGATCGCCGATGGCATGAAGTTCTTCCTTGCTGAGAGCCAGAAGTCGTTCATTTGAAAGCTCCACGAGTCCAGGCTCATCCATATGTGCAACATCGTAGGTCTCGACGGCGGGCGGGACCGGATCCGGGTGAAGAGGGTACTGCTGTGCGTGTCGTTTCCCAGCGGCATACGCCTTGCGGGAAATGATCTCAGCAAACTCAATGAGTGGGTTATGAATTTCGCTAGCAACCGCCTGAGCATCCTCATATACAAGCCCACCAAGCAAGTAGCGACGAGCAGTCTGTACCGTTCCCTGTTCATTCAACTCCGTAGCAGCGTGAGCACCGTGCGCGCCGTTAGCACCGCCTGAACTGTCGCTTGACTGTAAACCAATTTCGCCGGCAAGCGCTTCTTCCGCGGTATCGGCAAC
Organism: Spirochaeta sp.; assembly: GCA_020201015.1. Classification (GTDB taxonomy): domain Bacteria; phylum Spirochaetota; class Spirochaetia; order DSM-27196; family SLAA01; genus SLAA01. The sequence continues at coordinate 6,045 of JAIVHN010000181.1, forward strand.
GGTGTCTGTAACGCCCGGCTTCACAGCTACCTCTATTGAGTAATCCCAGGTCGAGGCATGCTCAGTGGCTTCAGCTTCAGCTTCAGCTGCGGTTGCTGCGGTTGCTGCGGTTGCTGCGGTTGCACCGAGCTCGGTTTCTCTATTGCTTTCTTTAAGCAACTCGGAGCATACAGGATCAATAAAGACACGCCTGAACGCGTCATCGTCAACGTCGTAGAAGCCTTGTAGAATAAAGACATCACGCACCTCGATGTAAGTAATACGCAGGTTCGGCAGAAGACGAGAAATGCGTGCGGCAAGTTCGGTGCATCGCCCATCATGAATTTCGGGTTTGGTTCGTATTTCGCGTCTCATAAGCACCGACATAGTATCAGAAAACCCACTGCGGGGGCTATTGACTTACTGCCGTGAAAACGATAGTAATGCTGGTATGAACAACCTCTGTGAACATAGTTTTTTTAGCGACGGAAGCGTTGTTTGGAATATCGAGAGCACCGACAAGTTTGAAGCGATACGTGAGATAGTTTACCGTTCGCAGGTCTTTCGCCAGGCTCCGCAGTTGAATATAGAAGATTTCGCCAGCAAGGTTATTGCCCGCGAAAAAGTTCAATCTACCGGTTTTGGACATGGAGTTGCTGTTGCACACGGACGAACTCCAGAGGTGACGGTTCCATTAGTTGCATTGGGAATTTTCACCGAGGGACTGGAATTTGGTGCTATGGACAATCAGCCGGTACAGCTGTTGTTCGTGGTGGCAAATCATCCAGACTCGGAGATGGACTATCTGAAGGTGCTGTCTTGTCTTGTTGGCTTAGTTCGCAACGAGCTTTTTCGGCGCGAACTATTATCTTGCGAGTCACGCAAGGAGCTAGAGAGAAAGCTACACACCTCCTTCAGCAACTTTCTCGCAAAAAGTTATCGTCAGGAATTAGAGCTAGACAATTCATGTAGCGCGGAAGAGGCAGATCGGAACGGAGTTGAGGTACACAACCCACCTATTCAGCGCTTTGGCTGAGAAATCGTGCTAAGATATCGTGGTCAATCAAAGGGCTGAGATATCGTAGTCAGTCAAAATCCATCAAACTCGCTAAAGTCGAGCGTCGCCAGGTGATCCTGGGTTGTTTCGGCTCGTCGAATGAGCTTAACGGTTCCATCTCGTTGGTATAACAACTCCGCGGACCGTAGTTTCCCGTTATAGTTAAAACCCATGGAGTGTCCATGTGCTCCGGTGTCGTGAATCACCACCAAATCCCCAACTTCAATTTCGGGTAGCTCCCGGTCAATAGCAAACTTATCGTTGTTTTCACATAAACTCCCGGTAACGTCGTACAGTCGTAACGGAGTTGCCTCACTTTTTCCAAGAACGGAAATATGATGATACGCCCCGTACATTCCCGGCCGCATAAGATTAGCCATATTTGCATCTAAGCCCACAAAACGCTTGTAGGTATCCTTAATATGCGTTACGCGTGAAACGAGATAGCCGTACGGCCCGGTAATAACTCGACCGTTCTCGGTAACAATACGGATAGGACCAAGCTCGGTGTCGCGTATTGCAGCATTGTAAGCCTCGCGAATTCCGTCAGAGATTTCCTGGTAATTTAGAGTACTCTGTTCCGGTTTGTACGGTATTCCCATCCCGCCACCTAGATTTATGAACTCTAACTTGATACGGTGTCGCTTCCAGAGCTTTTTTGCCAAATCAAAAAGAAGTTGTGCAGTTTCAACAAAGTACGCAGCGTCAAGCTCATTCGAAGCAACCATGGCATGCAAGCCAAACCGTTTAGCACCAAGATCCCGCGCCTGCTTAAAGCCGGAAAGAATCTGATCCTCGGTAAAACCAAACTTAGCTTCCTTAGGTTTACCAATAATCACGTTACCTTCCTTCAGGGATCCAGGATTGTAGCGCATACAGATCAACTCCGGCATCTCAAGGTTGCCAGCGAGGTAGGGAATATGTGAGATGTCGTCGAGATTTATTACGGCACCAAGATCAAGCGCTTTTTTATAGTAGCGAAGCGGTGTAGCGTTGGAGGTAAACATGATTTCTTCACCTGTAACACCGACACGCTCAGACAACACGAGCTCTATAAAGGAACTGCAGTCGAACCCCATATCTTCCTCGTGAAGCATCTTCATGATGTGGGGGTTTGGCAGCGCCTTAACGGCGAAATAGTTCTTAAATCCACCCTCCACCCAATTAAAGGCTCCGTTGAGTGCTTGTGCATTTTCACGAATGGCGGCCTCATCGTATATATGGAACGGTGTTGGATAGGTCTGTGTGAGCTCATCCAAAAACTCGTGAGTAAAAGGTAGTCGTTTTTCATTCATGCGCTAAAGAGTACAGCTGAGACTGCCCAAAAGTAAAGACCGGTTAAGATTTTTAGGTGGGGCCGCACTGCCCGCTATGCTTACGGGGATGGAGCCTGATTCTCGGTACTTTCCTGGATATATTCACGTGCATACTCCAGCGCCTCGTCCAAGCTAGTACAAATATGTCCCGGTTGCAGGCGTTCATAGAGGCCAGCCTTCTTTAATGCGCGTTCAGGCTGCGCTTGAAGCTCACACAAAATGAGGTGCATACGGTGCCGGTCGCTTTCTGCGACAAGGTCCTCTATCAAGTGCAGTCCGGTGGCGTCGATAGCACCTACCGCACCCATGCGGACGATACGAACCTTGGGCATGCGCTCAATGAGCATCATGATGTTGCGAAACTTTTCCACCGCTCCAAAGAAAAACGGCCCGTTAACCTCGTACACTTCAACTCCTTCAGGGATGCGCTGGCTGTGCCCTGAGTGGAAATGGGGGCTTTGGTCTGCCGGGCCGGTATTTACTTCATCTTGCTCGTCATTTTCGGCACCAAGAACGTTGATTTGTGCAACGACACTCATTCGGTGCATGAACAGAAAAGCGGCAAGCACCATACCGGCCTGAATTGCCACCGATAGGTCAATCAAGATCGTCAGCGAAAAGGTGGTGAGCATTACCGAGACATCACTCTTCGGGCCTTTCATGAGAGCCATAAATGAAGGCCACTCAGCCATGTTGAAAGCAACAACAGCCAGCACTCCGGCAAGGGCTGCGATAGGAATGTATCCAGCCAGAGGTGCCAGGACCGTCATGACCAACAGAACCACGGCTACATTTGCCAACGCAGCAACCGGAGTACGTCCACCGTTTTTGGCGTTGGTCGCGGTACGGGCAATAACTCCTGAAGCGGGTAGGCCACCGAAGATGGCGCAGGCAATGTTGGCAATTCCCTCGCCAACAAGCTCGGTGTTTGGGTCGTGGCGGTCGCCGATCATTCCATCTGCGACCACCGCAGTGAATAGGCTTTCTATCCCACATAGAAGTGCAATCGTGAACGCTGGCATAAGCATTTGCTGAATAAGTTCAAGCGAGACCGGTGGCAGGCCATACCATGTCATGCCACGCGGAAGTCCGCCGAAGCGGGAGTTAATAGTTACTACCGAGAGATCAAACAGTACGACCGGAATCGTTACCGCGAGTATCGCGACGAGCGCACCGGGAATGCGTTTCGAAATGTGTTTCCAGAACACAACAATAAGGATCGTAACGAACGACACCACGGTATCCGCAAGACTGATCCGGCCAAGCGCTCCAATGTAGGTGAGTATGCGCGCGGGCACATCCGGCGGGGCGCCGACGAGTGAGAGCCCCAATAGATCGCCAATTTGGGAAATGAGAATTGCAGTTCCAATTCCAGAAGAAAAGCCGATAACGACCGGATAGGGAACATACTGGATGACGCGTCCGAGCCGAGCAATTCCCATAACGGCAAGCATGATACCTGCCATAACAGTGGCCAGTGCTAAGCCATCATACCCGTACTGTGCACCGATAGCGTATGCAACCACGATGAATGTACCGGTAGGCCCACTGATTTGAACGCGTCCTCCGCCAAAGAACGCAACCGCGGTGCCAGCGACTACTGCAGTGGCCAGCCCCTGTTGGGGCGTTACCCCCGAGGCAACCGCCACTGCAATCGAGAGAGGCACCGCCAGAACTCCAACAATAATTCCTGCAATTGAGTCGGAGACGAACTGCCGGGGCGTATAGCCACGCATCGCGTTAAGAATTCCTGGTCGAAACATCGTAAAAGACTGTTACTGCTAATTTGGCCGCATGTCAACTGAGTGGGCCGCTCAAGCGCGCATCTTTCACGCATCCGTCCCTTCTTATATCACGGCTAAAGAGTAGGTATCGTTGCATGAAAAGGTGCTGCCCGCTAAACTTCAGCACAATGTTCACTAGACCCCATAGCGAAAAAGTTCTGATTTGCTTGTCAAGAAAAGCTCCACAACGCTCGTTTAGCCGTATCCTGTTGAGTATTGGGGTAGCCCTAAGTTTAGGGCTGGCTGTGCAAGGGTGCACAGCACAACCTCGACCACGTACGCGCGCCGGTCGCACCATTCCTGAACCAGCAGAATTCTACGCCATGTACGAACTTGACTTTCCAGTGAGCTTTCGCGCTACGAGCTATCTTTCCTGTGATGCCGAAAGAGGCCCCTTCAAACATCCTAATACGATAGCTCTCCATGAGTTCCACCCGCTAACACCGACACAAAACGGCACCGTAGTCATAGTGCATGGTTACCTTTCTCACGCCGGACATCTGTCTTATCTCATTCGAAAACTAAGCGAACATGGATATACGATTCTGGCGATGGACTTGCCCGGACACGGTCTTTCCAGTGGTAGGCCGGGAGACATAGACGACTTTAGCGAGTATGTGCGATGTCTTCAGGCAGTCCACTCATATGGCGTAGGGAAATCATTACCAACGCCGTATTATGGAATTGGATTCAGTACGGGGGGCGCGGCGTTCTTAAACCTAATAGAAGAAGGATATGGGCGGGACTACGCCCGCGTTGTGTTGGCTGCTCCGTTAGTACGGTTTCCAGGATACCGTTTGCTTCCACTCCTTACCGCGACATTTCAGCACGTGGTGCCTCATATACCTACCAACGACAGCGACCCGCTAGCCGCACCTGCTATGCCACTCAATTGGGTCGCCGCCGCAAATCGCTATGCGGTACGAATTGAAAAGGCCATCCCAAATTCTGCGGAGGTTTTAGTCCTTCAGGGAGACGACGACGATATTATCGCTTGGCGCCGTAACCTTTTGGTGCTTGAAAACTTCCTGCCTAATATGGAGCTGCACATATTTCCGAACGGCCGTCATGAACTGTATCGTAACAGAACAAGTCGCAGAGAAGCATTCATTCGAACTCTGGTTTTTTTTCAGTACGGCACCATGTAGCGGCCCTGTGCGACAAGTTTGAGGACTCAGTTGCGGTTGTGTCGCACTTGAACCTTATGAACCCGTGATAACATAAGAAAAGCGGAAATTGATGCAATCCACGCAACCGCAAGGAGAACCATACCCACGCCGTCACGTTCCACCACATATACGATAACTGTGCCGGAAATGAGCGCGCTCATGCCGTACACAACTAAAAGCGCTTGTCTCGATGATAAGCCAAGCGCAAGCAACTTGTGATGCGCGTGCTCTTTGTCCGCTTGATGAATAGGAAGCCGACGGCGTTGACGTCTCAAGATAGCGCTTACCGTATCAAGAATAGGGATCAGCAATAGGGTTAAAGGAATAGTAAAATCTAAACCTGGATTAGGAAGTGAGCTGTGCATGATCGGAAGAATGGCAATAAGGTAGCCGATAAAAAGCGACCCACCATCACCCATAAAAATAGAAGCTGGCGGTACATTGAATATAAGAAAACTAAAAAGTGCACCAATCAGTGCGGCCGACAACAAAGTTACGAGTTGATCCCCAGCTACCACACCGAGCACAAGCATAGCGACTGCAATAAAGGCAGCTACACCGCCCGCCATGCCATCCATGCCATCAATAAGGTTCACCGCATTGCCGATTCCAATAATCCATAAAATTGAAATTGGATACGCAAGAAGTCCAAGCTCAACTTGAATCCCCAACACGGGAACCGAAAATCCATGAATTACCACGCCACCGGCGGTAATAAGACCAGCAGCGATTGCTTGAAGCATGAGTTTGCGCATAGCGGTAATGTTAATAAAGTCGTCAAATACGCCAACCGCGTGGACAAAAGTTAGGCCAACAAGGAGCAGCGCGTAGTAGCGGGCCGCAAAATCTCTATCGGGATCCCCGGCAAAGAACACTAAGAATACAACAACAGCCGCAAACATAAAGGCAAAGAAAATGCCCACACCGCCCAGGAATGGGATCTGCCCACTGTGAATCTTCCTCTCATCGGCTACATCAAACCAACCCTTCATCCGGGAGACCTTGATAAGCAATGGAATGAGTATTACACCCGCACCAAAAGCGAGTCCCATAGCCGTTAGGGCAGGAATCAATTCTATCTCCAATAACTTAGTTAATCACGCGGCGCAGTGTACACAATCTATACGAACAGTAAAGTTATCGCAAGACTAGCGATTATTCCCGCTTATATGCAGCGTTCCGGGCCTTAGCCGGGAGCGTGAGCAAGAAGCCAGTCCTCAAGCATGACGTGTCTGACAAAGGGCGCGCGCAGAAGTGCGGTTCGATTAGGAAGTGCGGTTTGGAGCCATTTCCTGCGGACGACCTCGGACAAGGTCCACACACCGAAGTTTGCTTTGATCTGCGTTTTCACGTTGTCACTGAGCCGTTGAAAGGTGGAGGGAATTATGTTGGGCATAGGACCCACATGTACCATTGTCTGAGCACCCATCCAAAGGGTCTCGTAAACTACGTCCCAGAGCAGTTGGGGATGATCCGTCCATTTGCGCAATAAATCTCTCGCGTTGTAATCGTTGTAGCTCGCCTTTCCGGTTACCATTGAAAGGGTCGTTACACTCGGCGCCATAAATCCCCCTTCAAGTGTATGAAGAAGATTGGCAGATCGGTCCGGAATGTACTTGAGACGCACAATTGCGGTATGCAGTGGTGGCCATCTATCAGTGTTCTTACGTAGGTTCACAGTGCGTGATAATTGAGTATGCATGCGCGCCTTAAAGCGCTCAACAGTACTTCCCTGACCAAGTAAAAGGAACGCGTTAGGCGCCAACTGAGAGGAGATTCCTATCAATCCATCGTTCTCGTTATTAATTCGAAGGCAAAGACGTAGCACATCTTCCATCGGTATGACCGCATCCCGAGAAAAAAGCACCCCCATGCTCACATCATGCGCTAACGCCGCGCAGTCTTCCGCTAACTCCAGCGGAACACGCATTCCAACTCGCCAATCAAACACACCGCCGGCTGCGAGCGCGACAATCTCTCCCAGACTAAACCCAAAGGCAAGAGACGTGTGCTGATACTGTATACCAAAAAACTTCTCGAGAAGCGAAAGCTGCGCCATTTCCGTTGCACAAATAAGAGCGACCGCTTCCGGATATCTTGCTGCCGAGGTTTCGGTTCTAGAACGAACCTGAGATACAAGATCGACAGGCCGTCCAGTCACCTTCTCACAGACCTCGCCCGCATCTCGAAGATGTCGCTCAACAATCGAACGATACATATAATGATCAAGCAGTTCCGGTGTGCGGCCAAGATTAGTGATGTTGTATCCCCGAAACGCAAAGCCGGTTGACGACATCTTCGACTTTAGTTGTTCAGGGGATATCGCGCGTGCAGACTCATCACTAGGCGTTACCATGACCCGAAACATAGCGCGGCTGTCTTAGGAAGGCAAGTATCGATCTGTAGGCATTATTAGGATAGTGTGCTAACTTTTTGCGTGTTGCGCACTGAAGCGTAGACTTTATACCTGTACAAGGACATTCGAGTGCTGTTACCACTGCGTCACCAAGTTATTCTCTCTGTGTTTCTTATTTTAGGGCTCGTCTTTACTGAGTTTCTTCGCGCAAATGAGTCCGACACCGACACTGACGATATGATGTATCGCGTCAAAGAGGTGGAGTTCGATGTAGGTGGTCGCACCCAAGATCGTGTTATCAACCGACTAGCACAATTCTACCCAGGCCAAGAGTTTGGTTCACAGGCGGAGCTTGACCTCTACCTTGCGGACAGAGTCCAAGAGTTGCTCAATCAGCGGCCGTTGGCCGAGGCCTCTATTGAGTACGTACTAGGACGCCCCGAGAACAACATAATTCCAGTTACTGTTTTTGTACAAACAAGGGACAGCTGGAATATACTCGTACTCCCGTATTTCCGCTACGATTCAAATGACGGGCTGCTTTTAAGTTTACGTGGACGTGACTACAACTTTTTCGGCACCCTTGAACGGTTAGCTGTAACACTTGATTGGGAGAATCGTGATTTAGGCCAGGCCCCTGAAGATGAGGACGCGAAAGACAACGAACTGACGCTGGAGCTAGAGTTTCTGCTACCATTCACATGGCAAGGCTATGACTGGAGCTGGGAGCTCAAATCGGCCATGGCATTCACTGGTACGTATGAAGAGTACGGCGCCGAAACAAGAATCGCTCTTGACCTACCGGGTGCTTTCGACCGGATCTGGACTTTAGGACTTGAGCAAGAATACTTTTACACAACTGAGGACGAGGACGAGGACGGTTATTACCTCGGCACCGAACTCGATTATGGCACACGTTTTCAACTACCGGTCGAACTTCCGGGCTTTGGTCAGCTCAGTTACAGTCCTCGGGTTGCTGTTGGACAAAAATACAGAGTTCTTGAGGAGATAAGCGCCGACCGTCGCGGCACACTCCTCACATTTGCTCACCAGATTGGTGCCGGTAGTATAAATTGGATTGGAAATTTTCGGGAGGGCAGTGAGTTTTTACTGGAAAACAGTAACACCTTTAATGCCCAAAGCCTTGATTGGGAGCGCGATATCACAACCGAAGTTCGGGGATACGCGCAGAACTTTCCTTTTGCGGTGTCCGGTCGTACCGGTGCATTTGCAAACTTCGACGATAAAGATCAAGTTGCGGTAACCGTTCCTTCAACGAGGATGAGGACTGGAAACTTGGATCAGGCATTGAGATATTCGGCTTCCCGCTTTTTGCCCGCGCACTCTACCTTCGTGGTTCGCTTGGATTCGATCTACGCCGTCTATTGGAAGATATGTCGTTTTCCGGGGGGAGCAAACGCGAGATATTCATTGGTCTTGATCACCATTACTGAGGCCGGTGAAGTCAGTGAAGTCAGTAACAACTGAGACCGGCACTTGTACCACAAGTGCCCGTCCAGTAAGTTGTTTTTACCGCGTCATTCGAAGAAGTAAATTAGGAAATCTCCCGCTGAAGGTCCCCCGCACAGTCGGTGTGTTCCCATGCAAACTGAGGACGGCCGAAATGCCCGTACGCCGCGGTCTCCTCATAGATCGGGCGCTTCAGCTCGAGCGTCTGATTGATTCCGCGTGGGGTCAGGTCAAAAACCTTCTGAACAGCAGCCTCTATAGCGGTTTCCGGAACCTTGGCGGTGCCGAAGGTATCTACCATCACTGAAATTGGAAAAGGGACACCAATAGCGTACGACAACTGTACTTCACAACGGTCGGCAAGCTGAGCAGCGACGATATTCTTGGCAACATACCTTGCCATGTATGCTGCTGAGCGATCTACTTTGCTTGGGTCCTTACCGGAAAACGCCCCACCACCGTGTCGCCCAGCACCACCGTAGGTGTCTACAATAATTTTGCGTCCAGTTAAACCGGAGTCACCGTGCGGACCGCCAATTACAAATCGGCCGGTAGGGTTTACATAGAATTTTGTATACTCATCCAAGAGCCCGGTTGGTTCCAAGACCGGCTTGAGCACCTTCTCAACGAGGGCAGTTTTAAGATCGTCGTACGCCACATCCGCGTCATGTTGGTGGCTCAGGACAACTGCATCAATTCGCTTAGGAGTAAAGCCGTCGTATTCAATGGTGACCTGGCTTTTGCTATCCGGCCTCAACCAGGTCAGATTTCCACTTTTTCGCAGATCGGCAGCCTTCAGCAAGATTTGATGCGAGTACATGATTGGTGCTGGCATGAGTTCCGGTGTTTCGTTGCAGGCAAAGCCAAACATCATTCCTTGGTCGCCCGCGCCTTGTTCACCCTCATACAAACCGGTACCGCTAACCCCCTGACTAATGTCGGGGCTTTGAGCATGAATAGCCGAGAGGACACTCATGCTCTCATAATCAAGACCGTAGGACGGATCGGTATAGCCAATACGCTTCGCTACCTCACGAGCTATATCCTGTACATCGACATAGGTATTCGTCGTAATTTCACCACCCACCACAACTAATCCGGTTGTCGTAAAGCACTCACACGCGACCCGTGAGTCAGGATCATCGCGGAGGCATGCATCCAAGACTCCATCCGAGATTTGATCGCAGAGCTTGTCAGGATGGCCCTCGCTAACAGACTCGGAAGTAAAAAGGTAATTTCGGTTTTCCAATCACGTACTCCTGTTGCTTTCTTCAAATATCGTTCTAATATCGATACGTCTCAGCTTTATAAGGGCCCTCAACCGGCACATCAATGTATGCAGCCTGTTCGGGCGTAAGCTGTGTCAGTTTTGCTCCAACTCGTTCAAGATGGAGTCGTGCGACTTCTTCATCAAGATACTTGGGAAGCGTATAAACATCGATCTCGTACTCATCACGCTTCTCCCAGAGGTCTATCTGAGCTAAGGTCTGGTTACTAAAGCTGTTACTCATAACAAAACTCGGATGGCCGGTCGCGCACCCCAGATTCACCAGCCGACCCTCGGCCAAAAGGTAAATGCAGTGCCCATCCGGGAATATGTACTTATCCACCTGAGGCTTAATCTCAATTCGCTGTATATCTGCACGCTCGTTCAGCTTATCGACCTGAATCTCATTGTCAAAGTGACCAACGTTACAGACAATTGCTTGGTCCTTCATTGCTTCCATGTGCTCTACGGTGATCACATCTCTATTTCCGGTTGCTGTAACATAGATGTCGGCCTGTCCAAGGCTGTCCTCAAGCGTACCAACAGTGTAGCCTTCCATAGAGGCTTGCAACGCGCAGATAGGGTCGGCCTCGGTCACCATGACGCGAGCTCTAAGCCCCAAGAGGCTCTGGGCGCTCCCTTTTCCAACATCACCATAGCCACAAATGACCGCAAGTTTACCAGCTATCATAACATCGGTCGCACGCTTGATGCCGTCCACTAAACTTTCCCGGCAACCATAGAGATTGTCGAACTTACTCTTGGTAACCGAGTCGTTCACGTTGATGGCGGGAACAAGGAGACTACCTTCTTTCGCCATTTTGTAGAGTCGATGTACGCCGGTGGTGGTTTCCTCACTGACGCCGCGCCATTCTTTAGCTACCTCGTGCCATTTGTTTGGGTGTTCAGCGTTAACTCGCAGCAAAAGCGCCTTGACAATAGCTTCCTCGCGAGTTTCAGCTTCGCCCCGAGCCCAGTCGGATCCGTTCTCAAGCTCATAGCCCTTGTGAATAAGCAGAGTTGCATCCCCGCCATCGTCAACTATAAGTTGCGGACCGAGTGCCACTGTTTCACTTGGAAATGTCAGTGCTTTCAGGGTGCACTCCCAGTATTCCTCTAATGTCTCGCCTTTCCAGGCAAAAACCGGGATTCCACGAGGATCTTCGACACTGCCACCCAGTGCAGGAGGACCTACTACCACAGCTGCTGCCGCATGATCCTGTGTCGAGAAAATATTGCAGCTTGCCCAGCGCACGTTTGCGCCAAGCTCAACAAGCGTCTCAATCAGGACTGCAGTCTGTATCGTCATGTGAAGACTTCCAGTAATGCGCACACCGGATAAAGGCTTGGCGGGGCCGTACTTCTCACGCACCGCTATGAGACCCGGCATCTCATGCGCGGCAACATCCAGTTCCTTGCGACCCCAGTCGGCCAAGGCCAAGTCTTTCACATCGTAGTCTACACCAGCCTTTAAGCTGCGGCCGGTGATGTTGTTGGTATTGGTTGATAAAGCTGACATTAATATTTTCTCCTCGGAATGTGGGTTTCTGTAACATAAACGTTAAATGCGCGGTTGGTTACTGTTCGTTTGCTAACTAATATGTATAAAAAATACCCGCCACACCTGCTAAAATTTCCAAGTGCTGCGGGCATTGTTCGGGTAGTATACTGCTCGGCTTAAGCTTCGGCAAGGTCCTGCGCTCGCAACACCAGATGCTTGGCGGCGTAGACTTCATCAAGACGCCTGAGCGGCATTTCATGCGGAGCCTGCTCAAGTAATTCAGGGTGTTCGTGTGCTTCCTTCGCAACCTTGAGTAGCACATCGGCAAACTCATCAAGCGTCTCAACACTTTCACTTTCGGTCGGTTCAATCATGAGCGCTTCTTTGACAATGAGAGGAAAATAGACGGTCGGGGCATGCATACCGTAGTCAAGCAACCGCTTAGCTACGTCCATGGTGTGAACCCGGTCGCTCAATTTACCGACCGTCACGAACTCATGCATACATGTGTGATTATACTTGGCTGGAAAAAAGCCACTCACTTTGTGCTTCAGGTAGTTTGCATTGAGAACAGCAATCTCGGAAAGCTCTCGCAAGCCGGTGCCTCCATTGCTGAGAATATACGTAAAGGCTCTAACAAGCATACCAAAGCTTCCGTGAAATGCTTTCATGCGGCCAATGGTATGTTTAGGCATATGAAACCTGAATCCATCTTCGGCTTCCTCTACAATTGGGCCGGGCAAAAACTCTACCAGAGTTTCGTTGGTCGCAACCGGTCCAGCTCCAGGCCCACCTCCGCCATGCGGCGTAGAGAACGTTTTATGGAGATTAAAGTGCATAACATCAATGCCAACATCTCCCGGTCGCAGAATACCAAGAATTGCATTCATGTTCGCTCCGTCACCGTAAACCAATCCTCCACAATCATGGACAGCCTTGGTAACCTGTTCAATGCTTCGCTCGAAAAGCCCAAGGGTATTGGGGTTTGTAATCATGAGCCCGGCAACAGTGTCGTCGCATGCCGCCTTGAGCGCGGCAAGATCCACGTTACCCTCGGAATCTGATGGAATCTCCACCACTTCGTAACCCGCCATGGTCACTGTTGCAGGATTCGTTCCATGAGCGCTATCTGGAATGAGCATTTTTTGTCGCTTAGTATCCCCACGGTGAGTGTGGTACGCGCGAATCATCAGCACGCCTGTGAGCTCACCTTGAGCCCCGGCAGCTGGCTGCAAACTTGCCTGAGCAAACCCTGAAATTTCACTAAGTTGGGCTTGAAGTCGATATATGAGTTCAAGACTTCCTTGTGAGAACTTCATTGGTGTAAGCGGATGGTGGCCAGCAAAGCCCTCAAGCGAGGCTGTAGCCTCGTTAAGCTTGGGATTGTACTTCATGGTACACGATCCCAAAGGGTAAAAGTTTGTATCTATAGAGAAGTTGAGCTGTGAGAGCCGCGTGAAGTATCGAACCACATCCAACTCGCTTAGCTCGGGAAGTGTGAGTGCCTCTCGACATAACCCTGCCGGTATTGTAGTTTCTGGGACTTCATTCTCCGGCAGGCGAACTGCACGGCGACCTGGGCGGGAAATTTCGAATAGCAGTTTAGGTTGTTCTTTTCTCATGACCTTTCCTCCAGCGCATCAACAAGCGCGTCGATCTCAAGCCGGCTATTCATTTCGGTTACGGCAATCAAGAGCTCGTTTTTACGAGCAGAAAAATATCGACCCAAGTCAAGTCCAGGGATAATACCTTCCTCGGCAAGCTCGTTAATGAGGTCTTTGGCGGGTCTTGGTGTGCGGACTACAAATTCTTTGAAAAAGACAGACTGCGACTGCGTTCCGGCTACTGGTGCACTCAAATCCGGCACCGAGTATCCTGGGAGCTCGTTAATTCGCTCGGCGGCATAGTGAGAACGATGATAGCAAATTTCAGCAACCCGTTTTAGACCTTCCGGTCCCATTGCAGTGAGATAGATTGCCGCTCGCAGCGCCATGAGCGCTTGATTGGTGCATATGTTGCTTGTTGCCTTATCGCGCCGTATGTGCTGCTCTCTAGTGTTGAGCGTGAGAACAAATCCCCTTCTGCCCTCGGTATCTACTGTTGCGCCCGCAAGACGGCCCGGCATTTTACGAACCAGATCTTTGCGAGTACCAAAAATTCCGAGATACGGGCCGCCGTAAGAGAGATCTATACCTAAAGGCTGTCCCTCGCCGGTTACGATATCAGCCCCATAACTTCCCGGGTCTCGAAACAAGGCGAGTGATATTGGTTCGATGTTCACAACCAGAAGGACTCCCTTGCTTTTCAGCTCCTCGGCAATGCCGTCAAGATCAATTACTCTCCCAAAAAAGTCAGGGCTTGACACGACCACACATGCGGTGAGTTCATCCGCTGCCTTAGCTAAGGCATCGATTTCAGCACGGGGGTCCGCAAAATAGGGCGATGTAGGGTCACCACCGGCCTCCAAAAAAGCTTCAAGGCTTGGCGAAGATGATGCAGCTAAGCCCAGCAACTCAACATCCATGGCCTGGAGATAGGTTTGTATGACGCGGCGATATTCGGGATGCACACCGCCGGAAACGAGCACCTTTTTTCGCTTGCCGCGCGAAACATTGACGCACATCATTGCCGCCTCGGCCAGTGAGGTCGAGCCGTCATAGTGAGAGGCATTAACCACCTCCATGCCAATGAGTTCCGAGATCATGCTCTGATACTCAAATACCGATTGCAAAGTGCCTTGGCTCGCCTCGGGCTGATACGGAGTATACGCGGTCAAAAACTCACCCCTACCTGCCAGGAACGGAACTACACTTGGAATGAAATGGTTCCAGGCACCGGCGCCCAAAAAAGATAGCGCGGCACCTGTGCTTAGATTTTCTACGGCCAAGCTTTCCAGCTCGGCCATGCAGTCCAACTCGGAGTAAGGCGCTGGCAACCCAAGTTCGGGGAAGCGAAGTGCTTTTGGAATGTCGTCAAATAATTCTTGGATCGAGCCAACACCAATCTCTTGCAGCATTTTTGCCCGATCTTGATCGCTATTTGCTGTATATGCCATGTTCTCGCTCACTCCTTATTTGAATCGGCGTTTCGTTGAACGTACTAACTAAGCGTCCAGACCCTCGGTAAACTTTTTGTAGTCGTCCACCGAGAGGAGTGACTCAAGATCGTCTGCATTGCTAGGTTTGACCTTAATTAGCCACCCAGTGCCAAAAGGATCAGAGTTTACGGTCTCGGGACTGTCCTCAAGATCACCGTTGATCTCAACGATTTCACCGCCCACCGGCATGTAAACGTCACTCGCAGCTTTTACGCTCTCAACTACTCCAAAGGCATCACCTTTGTTGAAGCTTGCACCAACTTCCGGTAGTTCTACAAATACAATGTCTCCCAAACTGTCCTGCGCGTAGTCGGAAACACCACAGACAACTAGGTCGCCATCTTTTCGCGCCCATTCATGTGACTCCAGGTACCGTGCATTTGTGTCAAAATTCATACTCTCTTGCTCCTTACTATGTAGTGCAAACAGGGTGGGCGTGTAACGCCAAACCAGTCGCTCTCGTCCAATTTCGTCAAGCGCCTATCGATAACTGGGAGTATAAAGGGGCCGTTTTACGACCTCCGCAGTCTTGCGTTTTCCCCGAATATCAATTTCAAGCATTGTTCCCACTTTACTAAGCGTATTCTCAAGGTACACATTCGCAGCATAGGCATCAACCGTCGGCGCATACATACCGGTCACCACTACGCCAATCTGTCCGCCATGTTCAGGATTATAGACAGTACAACCCTCGCGTGGAACACCGCGATCTCGTAAAATAACAGTCGCAAGCTTGCGAAATTCTACTGATTTCGCGTGTTCTAATAAAGCGTCACGTCCGACAAACGTTCGATCAAACTCACAAGCCCACTTCAAACGGGCTTGAATTGGATTGATGTCCTCCGAAAGCTCATGACCATAAAGTGGGAATCCAGGCTCAAAGCGTAAGCTGTCGCGCGCAGCAAGTCCGATCGGTCGTAGATCAAATCCGCTTGAGCTGGCCTTGCTAAAGAGGTACTGCCACATCTGCTGCGCGGCAATACTTGGAAAAAATAGCTCCGCGCCGTCTTCGCCGGTATATCCGGTGCGACCAACAAGAGCCTCCACACCAGCAAAGGTTCTATAGGCAGCACCAAAGCGTGGAATTTCAGAGAGCGGGGCAGATGCAATCGTGTTAAGAAAGGGAATTGCATCAGGACCTTGGACTGCAAGCATAACGGTTTCGCCTGAGCGGTCCTCTAGTTCGACATCAAAGTTGGATCGCAGAGTATCAAGGTGTTCGTAATCTTTCGTAAGATTGGATGCGTTTACAACAACGAAAAAATGATCAGCCAGCCTGTACGCAAAAACGTCATCGAGAATCCCACCATCTTGTCGACAAAGAAGTCCGTATCGTGACGCATTCACATCGAGTGTGAGAATATCGCTGCTTATCGCATAATCAAGGAATGCCGCCGCGTCGCTTCCTCGAACTTCGAAGCGACCCATATGCGAAGTATCAAAGACTCCAAGGTGTGCCCTTACGTGTTTGTGCTCGGATATTGCTCCATCTGCATACTGAATTGGCATTTGCCACCCAGCAAAAGGCGCAAACCGAGCTTGTTTCTCTTTATGAAGGTCAAAAAAGGGAGTGTGTTTGAGTGTGGCGTCCATATTGACATTATACAATCAAAAAGCCCGGTCTACCACCGTATATTTTTCAAAGATACCGGCTCTGGGGTACTAAGTAGTTCACGTAGACCGAACATCGTAATAACTCATTTAAAGTAATGGCTTTATAACAAAGCTTGACGAGAAATTCGCAAAGTTGTTCACAAGTTCTGCACAAGCGGCCAGCAAAACACATGAAGGGATAGTCAAAACGACCCGATCGGATTGCAGAAAACTACCGAAAGGTAGGACGGCGTCGGCTTTCTTCAGATGGCCAAAAACTAAGAATGAATTTAATTATTAGAGGTTTTACCTTAAGAGTGGTGGATTTTCATGGATTATCAAACAGTTGCGTGGTCGGACCTTAATGCCTGCTAGGCAGCCCAAAACGATCATAAAAAACTCGGACCAGAATCCGAGTTTTTTCCACAATCTATCCACAACTTGAAACGTGTTACAGGTAACGTGAAGCTGCTACTAATTACACACCACGATAATATACACGAACCTGTTTGTAAAGCCCTTCACCCTCACTCTTGGTTGCAATATTTTCGATGTCGGTCAAGGCCGTATGGATAAGACGGCGCTCGAAGGGATTCATTGGCGCCAACAGACGCGATTCCTTCTCCCGGAGCACCTGGTCACCAACTTGATGAGCGAGTCGAATAAGACTCTCTTCCCGTCGCGATCTGTAATTCTCTGTATCCAGGATAATCTTAATTTCATCGCCGTATAGTCGCCCTGCGACTACGTTTGCCAATAACTGGAGCGCATCAAGGTTCTGCCCTTTGCGCCCAATAAGAATTCCTGAGCTTTCTGAGTCTATTCTAAGACAAAGCTTACTGGGCTCACGGTACTTTATGACAATGGCGGCGGCATATCCCATTCGCTCGATCATTCCGCCTACGAAATCGATGATTCCGTGCTCAAAGTCGTTCTCTGGTTGCGTGTCAATAACCGGCGCGTAGTCGCTGCTGGTATGTACACGTATGCGAACCTTTTTTGACATACCAAATAGTCCGGACTTTTGCGTATCGACAATCTCTACATCAAACTCATCTCGTTCTAACCCGAGTTCCGCTATTGCAGCATCAATCGCGTCTTTTTCAGTTTTACCTTCAAACTCTCGTGTCATATGCGTAATACTCCTTTGATAGGCTTATGCGGACTGAAGTTTGCGACGCTTAGTCAACACCTGCTGCCCGACCTGAAGAAGGTTGGAAAATATCCAATATACCAGGAGTCCGGACGGCATATTATACAGCACAAAGAAAAAAACAACCGGGAGCATATACGTCATCATTTTCATCTGACCACCCTGTGCTGAAGGTGTTTGCATAAACTTGGTGCTGAGTAATTGTGTTGCTACAAATACAATGGGTAACAGTCTCAGGTCATTCCAGCCGAGCAGCGGTAAGGTAAAATCACCGAAGTTCAATATCGACTCGGGAGCTGCAAGGTCGGTAATCCAACCAGGAATGAAGACGGCACCACGTAGATCAAAATGGTTGTTGAACAGTCCGAACATTGCTATGAAGAAAGGGAATTGGAGCAGCATAGGTAAGCACCCACCTAAAGGGTTTACACCTTCCTTCTTGTACAAATCCGCGGTCATCTGGTTCATTTTCTGCGGGTTATCACCGTGCTTTTCCTTGATCTCTTGGATCTTAGGCGCAAGCTCCTGCATTCGACCCATGGATTCATAGCTTTTTCTCGTAAGAGGTGCTGTGGCGAGTTTTACCAAAATAGTAAGCAGAATAATGGCGATTCCGTAATTCGGAACCACACCATAAATAATATTCAAAAAGAACTTCAAAATGTTCTCAAGCCAACCAAGGAGAAACCGCGACTGAACCATCTCGTCAAGTTCGAGATTGCGAGCTGCAAATGCATTATCCGAGGCGATATTGTACCGAACCGCGTAGTCGGTACGTGGGCCAACATAGTACCGCAGAGTATCGGTTTGATATTGGCTCCGAATAACGGGACGCGAGAGAAATAGCTGAGCACCTTCCACCAGGCCCGAGACGTCTTCCTTAGCAAAGGTTACTTCATACTCAACAGTTCCGGGAACTACCGCTACTGCAAAATACTTGCCAACAATTGCAGTCCAGTTGATGCGGCGATCCAAAACCTCTTCCTCGCCCGCGCTAAGATTCTCATACCGCGTGCGATCTCCATCGTAGTGTGCGAATCGTCGATACTCATTTCGACCATCAAGCTCTTTAAAGCTAGGTCCAATCTGAGGCCCTAAGCCGATAGTGATTCCCGAAAAATTTAATGGTACGGCACCGCCGCTCAGGTTTTCAAAAACGGTATCTGCTTCAACAAGGTATTCGCCATCCTTAAAGCGGTATATACGACGAACGCGAAACCGAATGGGGTCTTCACCATTGTTCGAGTCTCTATGAACCAGGAAGTCGCGATAAAATTCAATTTCGTTTGATCCGGTAGTATCTCGTCGATGGAATGCTGCATCTACAACGGGTGAATCGGCGTCACCAAAATGAAGCGTAAACCCTGCGTCCGTCCCAGTACCTTGTTTAACCATTTCAACAGGGTCATCACCGTCTCGATGCTCAAGCAACTGGAATGAAGTAATAACTGCGCCGCGTGGATCAAAAGTCACTCTCAGCAAATCGGTACGAAGAGTGTGCGGTTCTTTTCTTGCAGGTTCATGGTCGGGCGCAGGCTCAACTGTGCCAACTACGCGCTCAACGTCTGGAAGTGGTTCAACAGTCTGAGTGGTTTCGCGCTCTCTGCGCTCTCCGGCCGGACTTTCTTCAACCGGCCGCTCTTGAGCCGGTGACGTCACCTCAGGGCCAAAGTCGTCTGGAGGAAACAACGCGTTTTGGATCATGAACCCTACAGTGATTACTACCACCGAAAGGATTACTGCAATTAGAGTATTTTTTTCCATGAGGACTCCTACAGGATTCCGGCTTTACCAAGTAGTACGCGAAACTGCCGGCTTCGATCGGAAAAGGTGTAGTCCCCCCGAAAGACGATCAGCGCGAGGTCAAATCCTTGAGTTTGCTCGGGTTTGGATGTGCGAAGCAGCTCTTTAGCAACACGACGGGCCTTATTTCGTTGCACCGCAGTACCAAATTTTCGCTCCGTGACAACCAGATAGCGATTATGATTAAGATTGTTTGCAACATGTCTAAGCTGCATTCCACGTCCACGCACTACCTTGCCGTTCACGAAAACTAACTTTATGCTGCGCTTTGAACGAAGTCGCTCATCTTTAGTAAGGCTTCTTTTCATCGGCGACAGACAATTTGCTCCGACCTTTGGCTCGCCGTCTTTTTAGGACCAAGCGGCCGCCTTGGGTTTTCATTCGGGCACGAAAGCCAAACTTTCGGTTTCGTTTTACCCTACTGGGTTGATATGTGCGTTTCATCGCAGATCTCCTTTGATAACTAAGACAATAGTAGTAACGGGCGCGTAGTATACGCTTTGGCATTCGGACGTGTCAATGATTGGGTCACAATCAGGAGTCCCCCTCGCGGCGACGGAGAGCTTCACCAAGACGCATGAGACCGTTGCGCAAATCGTCGTCGCTTATGGCACTCAAAGCCTCATCTTCGGTATGAGTTTGCAAGTCTTCTTCGCATGAAATTTTACGTGAAGTGTGCTGAGCATTCTTATTCTCATACGAGGTTAATTCGTCAGAGACTTGGCTCGATTGGTCGAAATCTTCACGTCCCGGTGCACTAAAGTTCTCTGGATCTACGAGCCTATATCGCATACCGGTGATTTTTAAATCTGGAAAGCGTTGATGGAGGGACTTTAGTACATTGCGCTCGCGTAACTGGAGCAACTGCAGCCATCCAGGATGATCAACTTCTACAACCACCGAAGCGTGTACAATATCAATAGCCTTTGCGTGGGCTGAAAGATCTGGGCCGACAATCTGATCCCAGGCACCAAAAAAGCGCAAATATTTTTCACCCTCAGCAAGAACTGAACGGTCAAAAAACGTCTTGAGAATATCGCCTGCCTTTTTCATCTCAGACATTTCTGGCTCCATTTCTTTCTTGCAATTTAAAGCGCCCGTTAGTTACTTCGTACACAATCGTACCTGATTTGCGATAACTCGCATATGGCTCCTGCGGGAGAAATGTAAAAAAGGCTTGTTCGTAGGGTGGAAGATCATTCAAAAACCGTTCGCGACGGGAATGGTCCAGCTCTAGTAGAACATCGTCCAAGAGTAAAATTGGCCGTCTACTTGTTTTACTCGAAAAATACCGCACCTGAGCCGTGCGAAGAACTAAGGAAAGCAGTCGCAACTGTCCCGTGCTTGCGGTATCCGTAAACTCGCGATTATCCCTCAGAAACCGATATCTATCGCGATGTGGCCCTGAGGTTGTTGTACCAAAGCTTAGATCCCTATCTCTGAAGCGGGTAAGCGTATCCAATCCCTGGCCAGCCTTCCATGAGGGTAAATATCGTATTTTTACCTTGGAATTAATCTGAGCAGTCCGTTCGAAGACCTCGTTTAGAGTTTCGTTAAACTCGCTCACAACTTGATCTCGCTTTTCGCTGAGTCGCTGCCCATGTTCTACAAGCTGTTCGTCATAAACACTGAGCAAATCGTTACGGCCATCTTTTATAGAAGCATTACGTGACCGTAGAATCTGGCGGTAATTTCGCAGTAGTTCGATATAGCGATGGTCCAGTAAGGTTAGCGTCTGGTCAAAGAACAATCGTTGCATTTCGGGTGCGCCGGTAATGAAATCAATATCTCCATGACAGAAAACAAAACAGGGAAACCGTTCAAGAAGTTCCGTTCTATTTTGAACCACCTTACCGTCGAAACAGATCTGACGCTTTTTCTCGTCGTAAGTGAGCGAGAGCTCGTCCATGAGTTGATCTGGTTCCGAGACCCCGGCAGTAAGCCGAAATACCTTTTCACCTGTACGAAGAAGATGTTCCGGTTTACGCGTACGAAACGAGCTGCCGTAACAGAGGTAATGCAAAGCTTCTAAGAAATTACTTTTACCC
>JAIVHN010000251.1:0-4777 GCA_020201015.1 Spirochaeta sp.
GCTACGGTGTATCAACGGTTCTGTCACAGCTGCCCTTGGATTCAGTTGTGATAGCAGTAGAGCTTGAGCCGGACCTTAACCTACTAAGTGTTACCTCCCCCGAATCTCTCCTACCCGCACTCCTCACCTCCTATCCGGAGCAGTTGCAGTATTTTCATGCCCCATACACGCAGCAGCTACTTCAAGAAATATGCCGTAAAATCCCTACTCACATTCGTCGCGTTCAGCTGCTCAGCTTGAATAACGGATATTCCTTGCATGCCGAGGCTTATCGTGAACTCCAGCAAGGCATTGAAGACGAACTTGCTCGTCTCTGGCGCAATAGGGCAACCACGCTCGCGCTTGGACCGCTTTGGGTGCGCAACCTATTTCGCAACTTACCACTTTTGGCTACTATGCCACGACTCGACACACCTAGCAAAAAAGATAGCAAATTTGGTCGGTATACGGAGTCTTCTCGCACATCGGCTTCTCACGCATCGACCGATTGTCCTCGCGGACCGGTCGTCGTTGTTGGTGCAGGAGCTTCGCTCGAGGCCGATATAGACATCATTCGGAACGTGAGAGACCAAGTAACCCTGGTGGCTGCCGATAGTGCACTTGGTCCTCTAAAAGGCCACGGAATTACTCCTGATCTCGTTGTTGTGCTTGAAGCGCAGCCTGTGAACCGCGAGCATTTTCTTTTTCCAGCAAACAGTCAGCCAGGCACCGAGCAGGAGTTTCCGTTTACCGCATGTGATCTTTCGTCTCTGCCTTCGCTTGCCCGCTATTTTGCAAAGTCCGGGGGGCTGTTTTTTATCACGCGTTTTGCCGATATCTCTTTGTTTGAGCGCATTGAACAACACGGACTCGTTCCAGCCACAGTGATGCCGGTGGGCTCAGTTGGTGTATGCGCGATCATGCTAACAACCCAGATTTTTAGCGGGCCCATAGGTATTACCGGCTTTGACTCCGCGTATTCCGGTGGACTCCCTCATACCCGCGGTGCCGCCTCACATCGCTGGGCGCTTAGACGTAGTACTAGATTAGACCAAGAGCCGCTTTTTACCTTCCGTTACAATCGACGACCCGTTGCTGTTAACGGTAAAGGAGATCACACCTACCTAACCGAGCCAAATCTCATAGGCTCGGCGGAGCGAATCGGCGAGTTGTTTAATTCCTGTCCAAGACTTTTCGATTTTGGCTCGATCGGGCTTAAGCTGGGTCGCGAGGTACCGTCAACCAAAGAGGCTGTGCGTGCTGCGCTAGGGATAAGCGCCTCGGTCTCTGACCCAAAGAGTCTGCCAGCACAAAAAGAACAGCAGACGTTACCGCACAAAAGCAACGGCATTTCCAAGGGGTTGGTTCAAACCACAGGGCTGTGCTCATTCTTGGAAACCGAGATTACCCTTCTCAATGCAGGAATAAAAGAGTTGATCAAACTCGAAACCGGCGATTCAGAGCAAACCACACCAAGCGCGGTTGCTAAACTCGAGTACCTGTATTTCGACGTAAGTCTAGCCGCGCCAACCAGCAGTGCAGGCCGAAGGCGAGCATTGCTTCAGGCCTATCGCTATAAAGAACTCCTCGAGCACTCACTCGCCAAGTTCTCAGGGGAGAGCGCTTAGTCGTCTTTGGCTTTGAGTACCGAGAGGAAGGCTGTTTGCGGTAGCTCTACATTGCCGACCATCTTCATGCGTTTCTTTCCTGCTTTCTGCTTCTCAATCAGTTTACGCTTACGTGAGATGTCACCACCATAACACTTGGCCGTCACATCCTTGCGCAAGGCCGGTATCGTCTCACGCGCGATGATCTGGCTGCCAATAGAGCCCTGGATTGGAATCTTAAACTGGTGGCGAGGTATCTCTTCTCGCAGCTTCTCACATATGAGCTTGGCGCGGACCGCTGCATTGTCTCGGAAAACAAGTTGCGCCAAAGCATCAACAGGTTTCCCGTTTAACAGTATATCTAAGCGCACCAGATGCACACTCCGGTAGTCACTAACCTCGTAGTCAAAGGATGCATAACCTCTACTCACCGACTTGAGCCGATCGTAAAACTCAAACAGAACCTCGGCAAGCGGCATGAAGTACACAATTTCGACCCGTTTCTCGTCAAGATACACCATACTATCCTGTATACCGCGCTTCTCCATGCAGAGCGTCATGACGTTCCCCAGGTACTCACTTGGTACAATAATAGAAGCCCGAATGTAGGGTTCTTCGGCATGCTCAATTTCGGTAGGCCCTGGATAATCCATTGGACTGTTGATAGTCGTCTCGACACCGTCCTTAAGAATGATGCGGTATGCAACCGACGGCGCCGTTAGCACAATAGAAAGATCAAACTCGCGCTCCAACCGCGCCTGTACGACTTCCAGGTGAAGGAGGCCGAGGAAGCCGCAGCGAAACCCAAACCCAAGCGCCGCAGAGCTATCCTTGTCGTAAACAAGAGAGGCGTCGTTGAGCTTGAGTTTTTCCACAGCTTTGAGCAGGTCCGGATAGTCATCGGTGTCCACGGGATAGATGCTGGAGAACACTACCGGCTTTATTTCTCGGAAACCCGGTAACGCCCGGCGACATGGTCGCTTGTGGCTGGTCATGGTATCTCCAACCCGTATGTCCGAGATATTCTTGATACCAGCAATAAGATACCCGACCTCGCCTACATGAAGAATATCCGTCTTTTCAAGCAAGATTTTAAAGCGGCCAACCTCTTCAGCATTGTAAGAAGCGTTGCTAAACCAGAATCGGACTTCTTCACCGGTACGAACCGAGCCTTGGAATATTCGTACATGAACCACAACACCACGATACGCATCGTAGTGCGAGTCGAATATAAGCGCCTCAAGTGGACCGTCCGGATTGCCGGTAGGCGGAGGTATCCGTTTAATCATGTCTTCTAATAGCTCATCAATACCTATATTGTTCTTGGCAGATATCTCAAGTACCGCCGATGCATCAAGTCCGAGGTCGTGCTCAATCTGGCGTTTAACCTCGTCTATATCGGCTCCCGGAAGGTCTATCTTGTTGATAACCGGTATGATCTCCAGGTTATGGTCTAAAGCCATATACATGTTGCTCAATGTCTGAGCCTCAACACCCTGCGTTGCATCAATCAGCAAAAGTGCTCCCTCGCAAGAGGAGATCGCACGCGAGACTTCATATTGAAAGTCTACATGCCCCGGTGTATCGACGAGGTTCAGCTTGTATATCGTTCCATCCGCACTCTCGTAGGGCATCGTAACGGCGTGGCTCTTGATAGTAATACCGCGCTCACGCTCAATATCCATGGAGTCGAGCAACTGATCTTGGAAATTGCGATCTGTTACAAGTTTTGCCTTCTGTATAAGGCGGTCGGCAAGTGTGCTTTTACCGTGATCAATATGGGCGATGATGCAGAAGTTGCGTATAAGGGATTGATCCATATGTTGATGTTGTACTATGCGGATGCTGATCTATGCAAGCAGACGAAAAACAACGGCGCTGAGATGGCCCTACTTTCACGAGGTGCTAAGGTCAAGTACCTCACGCAGCCGTCTACAAAGGCCCTCAATCTCAAATGGCTTGGGCAGGAACGGAATTGTGTCCGGTACATCAGGGGCACCAGGCGTTCCTATCAGCAAAAACCGTAGGTTGGCATCAAGACCTGACAGCCGCCTTATGAACGACTGAATTGACACGCGACTGAGGACAACGTCAAGCACAACGACATCAGCACGAAAAGTCTGCTCTTCAACAGATTCCTCAACAGCGAGTAACGCCTCGCCAGCATTCCGACACTCAAGGATGATATAGCCAAGTGATCTGAGAGTCTCTCCCATAAGTTGCCTGAGCAGTTCATCTTCCTCAACAATGAATACTGTTTCGGCTCCTTCAGGACAGTCGAGTTCAAGGTCGGTTTCTGCCTTCGAGTCAGCGCCCCCTGTCGCTATCGAGGTCTGCGGGAAGCGCACCTCAACACGGGTACCCACGCCAACGGTCGATTCAACGAATAAATGACCCCCAAGTTGTTTGACAATACCGTACACCGTAGAGAGTCCAAGCCCCGCTCCTTCACCTTCAGCTTTTGTAGTAAAGAAAGGGTCAAAAATTTCGTCAAGATGAGCGCGAGGGATTCCGCCGCCCTCGTCCTCAACCGAAATGACACCGTACTCGCCCGGTTTTACGCGTATTCCAAACGTCTCTAGCGGTTCCACTATGCTCCGTGCAAAGCTACGAACAACAAGAGTTCCACCGTTGGACATTGCATCACGAGCGTTTAACACAAGGTTCATGACCACCTGTTCCATTAGTCCAATGTCAATGATCACGACTCCGGCACTGGAGTCCGGCTGAAGCTGCAGATCAATGCGCTCGCTCAGAAGCCCACGTAAGATGGGCGGCAACTCATCAAAGACACGATTTAGGCCAACCGGTGCCGGGGTTGCCGGTTGTTTTCGACTAAAAGTGAGCAGTTGCCGGGTAAGCCCGGCCGATTTCAGCGCGGCAGCCCGAATGCCCTCACTACTTTTGAGAATGCTCTCATTTCCTGGCGTGCGCGTGGCTTCCTTTGTAATCAACTTAGAGTACCCCAGGATAACGGTTAGAAAATTGTTGAAGTCATGAGCCACTCCACCCGTTATTCGTCCCACCAGTTCAAGCTTCTGAGCCCGCCGCAACTCGCGTTCGCGCTCGGCAAGTTTCTTTTCAAGCTCATGTCGATGCAGGGCCAGTGCAACTTGAGTACGTAATTCACGACTCCGCAGAGGTTTAATGATGTAAGCGAAAGGGTCGGAGCCTTTCGCACGCTCAATTGT
>JAIVHN010000251.1:4897-5870 GCA_020201015.1 Spirochaeta sp.
CTTTATACCCGAAACTCGTAAGTTGCCTGCTAATATCAAGCGCGATAATGCTCTCATCCTCGACGACAACAATGCGCTCAACTTGACTCATGTGCTTGAGAGAATCCCCAGTTTGGTGAGTTCATTCTGCAACGCCTCCCGGCCAATAGGCTTAACCAGATAACCGGTTGCAGCACCTTTGTAGTACGCCTCCACGACATTCTTTGGGTCTTCTAAGGCCGTGGTCATAACCACTGTGACTGCATCACTATCACGCACACCCATTTCTTTCTCCAGTTCACGAATTCGCCGCAGCGCGTCCTGACCGTCCATCCTTGGCATCATGATGTCAAGAAAAATTACACCGTAGGGATCATTCTCTTCCCAGGCAAACCGAAATGCGTCGATTGCGTCGACGCCGTCGACCACAACATCGCATGCCTTAGCCAAGTAGCGCAACTCTGCGCCTTGTCGTGCATTCTCATCCAAGCCCAATTGAGACTCGCCATCCAAGACCCTTTCCAAGAAGTGAGCAAAATCCTGAGGAACAGAGCGCTTCGCTCGCAAACGAGAGACCACCTCGACTTCCGAACCTCGTAGCCATAGCCCAAGAACGAGGTCTGATCCCTCTCCATCTGTCTGAAACTTTCTGAACTCCTCGAGCATCACGAAATACCGTACATCAAGCCCGGCCTGCTGCAGCCAGCTCACTACAAACGCGCCCTCGGATATTGTCTCAAGCGTGTTGTCGGTCCACCAACGTGCCTGCCGAAGCTTCCGTTCGGCATCAGCTTTGTAGAGCGCCATTTGGATTGAGACCACGATTTCACGATCCCGAAAAGGCTGTAGGACGTACCCGACCGCATTGCCCTTCAGTGCTCGCTGCAGAACTGCGTCCTCCGCATTTGCGGTGACAAAAATGATGGGAATATCACCAAGCTTAGCAATCTCATTGGCTGCTTCAATACCGTCCATTGCCCCCTGTAGGCCAATG
>JAIVHN010000252.1:0-4770 GCA_020201015.1 Spirochaeta sp.
ACCCACCGCTCCACCGTGGGACTCACCAAATGTGGTTATCCGAAAAGCCTGTCCAAAACTATTACCTGCCATCTTTGTACTCCTGTATGTGTTGCATCAATATCGGTACCAGCTCTTCAATTCCTCGTCCCTCAAGCTCAAATACATCGTCTGCCAAAGAGCGATACAAAGAATCTCTGCGCTTAGCAAGCGTAGAGAAAGCCTGCCAAGGATCCTCTCCTTCAAGGAAGGGTGGTACTCCGCCAGCTATAATGCGCTCGAAAAGTAACTCTGGCCTCTCACGCAAGTATATGGCGCGTGAACCAGGCTGCAGCACCTTGTAGGCTGCTTCATTCTCGGGCGTGCCGCCGCCAAGCGCACAGATAGCGTCGAGCCCGGCCGGAGGTACTACCGTATCTCCATCGGCTGGCTTTGCACGCCGAACAACACACACCGCTGCCGAACGCTCAAGCGCACGGAACGCGTCTCGCCCGAACCGCAGATAGTATCGACGAATTGCTACTGCCGCTTTTTCTTGCGGCAACGACTCTCCGCGAGCCGATAGAAGCTCGGCAGCCACCTCATCAAGGTCAAGAAAACGCGTCCCAAGTTCCTGGGCTGCACGTCTTCCCAGGCTTGATTTACCGGAGTGTTTGAGTCCCAGCAAGAGTACTACCATGAGGGTACCAACGTATGTTACGTGCCGATGGGACTGGGCTTTGCAATGGCGTACCCTTGCGCATAGTCTACGCCCATCTCTTCGAGCAATTTGCGAATGGAGTCGTCCCGCACAAACTCGGCAATGGTTTGCATGCCCATAACATGCCCCATTTTGTTTACGACATCTACCATTGCTCGGTCGACAAGGTCGGTGTCGATATCCTTGACGAAGCTACCATCAATTTTTAAGTAGTCAAAAGGTAAGTTCTTGAGGTAGGCAAAAGAGGAGAATCCGTTGCCAAAGTCGTCAAGGGCAAACAAAGCGCCCTCGCCCTTAAGCCCTTCAATGAACGTTTTCGCACGGCTTAGATTTTCTATAGCGGTGGTTTCGGTGATCTCAAAAACAAAGTTCTCCATGCTCATTTCGTACTGCCTGAAAGTCTGTTGAATAAAGCCAAGGAAATCAGCGTCGGCAAGTGAGGATGCCGAGAGGTTAAGGCAGAAGATACGTGCAGGCTGTCCTAACTCTTTGTCACGGCTCGCAACATGCAGGACCGCATTTATCACCCAGCGATCAACCTGTGGCATGAGCTTGTACTTCTCAGCTGCCGGAATAAACTCATGCGGACTAATGATGTTCCCTTCCGTGTCTTTAAGACGTAGTAGTACCTCCAGCTTGTCTGGTAAGCCGCCGTGAAGCGCCATAATCGGTTGGCTGTAAAGCACAAAGCGATTCTCTTCGATAGCCTTGGTTAGGCTGGATATCCAGTGCATCTCGCCGCGACGTTGAATGAAGGTGTGATCGGCAACCTCGTACACCTTAATCATGTTTCCACCGCGCTCTTTTGCTACGTAGCAAGCGTCGTCCGCAGCCGCAATAATTTGGTGCACGTCTTCGTCGGTGTGTCGAATAGGAACGACCCCTACGCTGCCGGTAATATTAAAGACATGCATATTCCAAATAAACTTACGTCTGAGGAACTCAAGTATGCGCTGTGCGTGCTCCAGCCCCTGCTCGAGTGAGCAGTCACGTACAACCGCGCCAAACTCATCGCCCCCCATGCGTCCAATGCTATAGCGGTCGGTCTCTAAACTTTCAAAGAGCTGCTTCAGATCCAGCGATACCTGACGCACCAACTCATCACCAGCAAAGTGCCCACATACCTCGTTGACGACCTTGAATTGGTCAAGGTCAAGGTAGATGTAGCAATGTACCTGTTGCGCACCGCGGGTGAAATGAGCAATTTCTTCAAGCTTGGCAATAAACTCGTTGCGGTTCAGTAGGCCTGTGAGATTGTCGTGGCTTGCCTGGTACACAAACTGCGCCGATATACGCTTGTATTCGGTCATGTCGCGAAAGGCAAAAATCCTCCCGTCCAGTATTTCGCCGTCCGACCTTATTCCCGAAATTGTGCCCGTGATATGAACATGTGCGCCAACCCGACTGCGGAGTCGCACATCCTCAAAGCTGTATAGCGATTTGTCGCCTTTCTTGAGCAGCGCTGGTAGCTCGACAAATGTTTCACCCGCGCCTCCATAAAGCGTGAGGACATCGCTAATCGGCTTGCCTGCCGCATCTTCTTCTTTCCAGCCTGTGATCATTTCGGCAACCGGGTTCATGAACTGAACACATGCCGAATCATCTGTGGCTATTATCCCGTCGGCAATGCCGTCAAGAATAGCCTGAAAGAGCCGTTCCTGTTTAAGTACCCGTCTGTCTACAGCGCTTTTATAGAGGGCGACGTTGATAGTGGAGTAAAGCTCGCGTTCTTTAAAGGGTTTTAAGATATAGCCGAAAGGCTCGGTCTTTTTAGCTCGCTCCAAGGTCGCTTCGTCGGCATAAGCGGTGAGAAACACAATTGGGACGTGCAGTTGCTCTTTAATTTGTCCTGCCGCCTCAATACCATCAATGTCCCCCGACAACATAATATCCATAAGGACGATGTCGGGCTTCATGTTAAGCGCGGTATCAATGGCTTCTTGTCCGGTTGAAATTGTAGCAAGTACCTCGAATCCGAAAGTTTGGAGCCGACGTTGCAGGTCGAGAGCAATTATACGCTCGTCCTCGACAATCAAAATGCGTGCGTCTACCATCCGGCCCACCTAGATGCAAACCGCCCGTACAGGAGCGGTCCATTGTTCCGTAGCTTGGACTAAACTCCGAGAACTTTCTTCAGGGTATCCGGTTCCAGTCGAAAAGGGGAACCTTTACCTTGGAGAAAGTGCCACTTTTCCAGAAGGTGCAGTGAGAGCTCCGAATACATGAGCCGGAGGCCTTGGTGTTCCGTCCCAACCGGCTCCACTACCGTGTTCATCTTGCGAAAGATACCATCTTCAAAGGGGGAAGCGAGGTAGCCACGAGTCTCGTCGGTCTTCACGAGCCACTTAACCTGCACAGTTACCGGTTCGCCCATGCCCTTGCGGCCAGCCATGAGGAGCTCACGCAGTCGCGCCCCGGTCTCTTCAAAGTCAAGGCCTGCCTTCGCCATACGCTCCTCGTCCTCGGTTATTATTTCAATAATGGGCCGATGGTCGTCGCCAAGGAATCCGGATGCGGTGATGACACCCGGCTCCATGTTTTTCTGTGCTTTCTGATATTCAGGGGACATCTTCATGAGCGTACCTCTTTTTCCTTGGCCCTCTTAGGCGAACTTGTCGAAGTAGATCGTTTCCTCAGCCATATCGTTGTCGTGCATGACACTCATACACGCATCAAGCATTCCCGGACTACCACAGAGATACCCTTCCTTTGGAATTTCGGTTGAGATCTTTTCCTTGAGGTAATTGTCAAGCACCTCGGTAATAAGGCCGGTAGCACCCTGCCAGTCGGTTCCGGGTTCCGGTTCAGAGAGAGCAGGCACAAAATGGAAGCGTTCGTACTTTGAGTCGAGTTCTCTAAGTTCATCCAGGTAGAACATGTCTTTTTCGGTGCGTGCGCCAAAGAAATACCATACATCGCGCTTGTCAAAGAGCCCGTTCTCAATGCCTTGGTAAAAGATAGACTTAAAGGGCGCCATGCCGGACCCGCCAGCCACGCAGATCATGGTGGCTTCTGTGTCTCGGACGTAGAAATCGCCGAAGGGCCCCACGATGTTGATCTTCTCGCCCTCATTGAGACGTTCATGTACATAGGAGGTTACAATTCCACCGGGCACTAAGCGAATAAGGAACTCCGCATGATGTTTATCACTGGGCATGGAGGACATTGAGTAGGCGCGTTGAGTCCGCTCCTTGATTTTGTCGTAAGGGGGCACCTCAAATTGGCCATACTGCCCGGCACGAAAACTGATTTCTTCATCACCAAGTGAGACATAGACCTCTTTAATGTCGTGAGTCACGTCGCGAATGCGTTCAATCGTGCCACTGTACTTTTTAATATTAAACAAGTACTCCGGCACATCAATCTCTACATTGGCCTTAAGCTTAATCTGACATGAGAGACGGATGTTCTGCGCCATTTGCTTTTCGTCGAGATAGGGGAGCTCGGTCGGGAGGTGTGGGCCAACATCGCTGTTGACTTTGACCTTGCACTCACCACAGCTCCCGCGGCCGCCACAGGCCGATGGGATGTAGATTCCATTTTCGGCAAGGGTTACCAGCATGTTCGCCCCGCCCTTGACGTCCAAGTTCTTGGAGCCCTGATTAATATCAATGACGACATCGCCATAGTCGTTTACAAAACGGTCGGTTAAAGAGATCAGCGCAGCAAGACCTGCACTCATGCCCCCAATTACTAGTGGGGCAACCAAAAAAGCTGTAGGATTCACTCATTCCTCCTTCGGAATAACGGGCTTATTGTACCGGTAGCATGCCACCGAAGCCGATAAAGGCCATAGCCATAAAACCAATTGTGATAACCGTAATACCGGGACCTTTAAGGCCCGCTGGCACCGGTGCTTTTTCTACCCGGCGCCGGATTGCCGCCAGCAGCATAATTGCAAGCCACCACCCAAGACCAGAGCCCAGCCCATAGGTCAAGGACTGCACAAAACTATACTGTCGTATTTCCATAAATAGCGAGACACCAAGAATTGCACAGTTGACCGTTATGAGCGGCAGAAAGATACCCAGCGTTATGTAGAGTTTGGGTGATACGCGGTCAATGATCATCTCAATGATCTGTACCATCGC
>JAIVHN010000252.1:4785-6755 GCA_020201015.1 Spirochaeta sp.
GCGAGGAGTATGTTGCTCGTAAAAATAGAGGCGACAAACAGCGCCAGAGGGTTAATTTCAGGACTCATGCTACCGGCTCTCCTTGTTTAATCATGATGGACTTAGCTACCCAGATGAGAATACCAAGCAAGAAAAATGCACTTGGTGGCAGTACCATAATAATCCAAGGTTCAAACGCGTTGGGCAGAACCTGATAACCGAAAAGCGTCCCAAACCCTAAGAGTTCACGGAAGAGAGCAATGGTTAAAAGCACCCCCATGTAGCCAAAACCTGAGGTAAGACCGTCCCAGATGGATATAAGAGGTGGGTTGGACTGAGCAAAAGCCTCGGCACGGCCCATGATGATACAGTTCGTAATGATAAGCCCAACATAAGGGCCAAGCGCACGGCTAATGTCCGGCATATACGCACGCAGAAGTATATCCACGATAATAACGTAGAACGCAATAATGAGCGTTTGTACCATCATCCGCACCTTGCGTGGCATAAAAGATTTAACGAGTGAAACCGTAAGATTGCTCATAGCGGTTACACCAACGACACCCAGAGTCATGATCCAGGTGTTAATGAGGAGATTCGTGACAGCTAGAGCAGAGCAGATTCCAAGCACTTGCATGAAAATAGGATTGCTTGTCCACACGTTCTCTTTAAGGATGTCGGTAGGTGTTGCAACATCACTCATTGTTCACCTCCAAGAACCGGAAGCACTTCTTCCAGGCTGCTGTTGATAATTCTTCTCATAGCGGTACTTGTTCCGGTGGCTCCGGTAATGCGATCGACCCGGCCGCTGTCGGGGTCAAAGTCTCCTTCGCCCGGTTGTTCGTTGAACTCAATACTGCCGTCGATAATTTTCTTTTCCCGGAACTGGCGCTTAAACCAATCCTCGTCAATGCGCCCGCCAAGTCCTGGTGTTTCATTATGCTCGACAACTTCAAGCCCAAGCAGTCGTTCGCCGTCACTTTGAATTCCAAGTACGGAACGGATGGTACCCCACACACCACCGCCGGATATTTCTTTGGCGTATCGGGTTTCCCCTTCAAACTCAAGTTGAAGATACGACACACCATTGGACTCAACCTCTTCAACCTCGTCAAAGATTTCGGCAACTTCCTGCGCACTTTCGTAGGAAACATCCACTCCCTTTAAGCCGTGGCACCGGCTTCGGTAGCCTTGACCTTAGCGCGACGCTTGAGGCCGTTAAAGATTTCATCTAGTAGCGATGCAAAAGTGTTACCGACCAGCAGTCCAAAACTCGTGCCTTCCGGGAAACCGGCAAAGGTGCGTACCAGCACCGTGACCAGTCCTATAATAACGCCATACACAAACTGCGAGTTGGTATTTTTTGGAGCGCTTACAGGGTCGGTAACCATAAAGACGGTAACGTACATCAAGCTTCCCGACATGAGTGCATACTGCGGTACAAGAGTCGATGTTACGCCGGTGTAGTACATGAGGGCTGTAAACCCGCCAGCACTGAGGATGGTGGACAGCATAAGGCGCCAGTTTGCCGTCTTGGTTACCAGCATATACACTGCGCCAAGCAGAATGAGGAGTATTGAAGCCTCGCCCATTGAACTAGCATGCAAACCAAGGAAAAGATCTTGCAAGGCTGGAAGCTGCCCTTCGGCAAGCATGCCGAGTGGCGTTGCTGCACTCACTGCATCGGCCGACATTGCCTCACTCATGTTCGCTCCGAAACCACCAGGTTCGACCCAGCGAGTCATAAGTATGCCTGGAAAGGATATCCAGATAAAAAGCCTACCGGCAATTGCCGGGTTAAAGATATTGCGCCCGAAGCCACCGTAAATACCTTTTGCTATGGCGACTGCAAAGACAATACCAACAACAGCTGTCCAGAGTGGAATGGTAGCTGGCAGCGCCATAACATAGATTCCGCAGGTTACGAGCACCGCCTCGCTCACCTTTTTGTTGCGGCTCTTTTCAATGATATACTCGGTGAGAATACCGGC
>JAIVHN010000253.1 GCA_020201015.1 Spirochaeta sp.
TTCGAGCGCATCTAGTGAGTACTCATTCTTCACTCGGGTCAGCATTGGCTTGATGTAGTCGGATGTGAAGTCATTGGCCTCCATGATGTTGGCAAGCTTACGCAAGGTTGGATGCGAGTATCCAGCGCTCGGTTCATCATTTCGTCCGTTACTGTCCGCAAAAGACTGCTTGAGACTCCGAATCTCTTCCAATACCATCTCAATATTTTTGGTAGCCGTGTCCGGTACAGGACTCTTGGTACCAGCAAGAATTTTTCTCTTTTCTTCTTCGAGATCTGGCGTTTTGTAGACCGCAGCAGAGTCGCGCCGAGGAGCATCATTTGAGAAATATCCCGAGACCTCAACACCTTCGCGCGAGAACAACCCCATAAACCCACCCATACGAATAGATTTATGACTCATAATTCTCGCACGTTCACCATACTTCTGCCGCACTTTCGCTTCAGCTTCATAGCGAGATCCGGCTTGCTCAATAAAGATCTCCATGTAACCTACCTCTCGACTCGGATTTCGGCCATTCCCTCAACACGCAGCTCCGGTATCACTTCAAGTACCGACATTACCGCAAGGTCAGGTAACTCGCGGACAGAACCTGCCTTAACCAAGGGACGCGCAGTCTCGGAGCAGAGTATAAGCGGATATCGCCCTTGTTCTTGCACTCCCCGAACGGTATTCACCAACGCATTAATCCACTTACGCTGTAGCTCCGGTGACATTGCCGGAGTTACCCCACCGGCGGTGTCAACACGGGACTCAATAATCTGCTGCTCTAAGCTGGGCTCAATAGTAACCACCCGGAGCACATTATCATCATCGGCGTACTGCTTACTTATCTGCCGCGACAAGGCTTGCCGTACCTTCTCCGTCAAAAACCCCGTATCCTTCGTGATGTTACCATAGTCGGCCAAGGCCTCCAAGATCGTCACGAGGTTACGAATAGAAACCTGCTCTCGAAGCAAGGATTGAAGTACTTTCTGGACTTCGCCGACCGATAGAGCTGACTGCACTTCTTCGACAACCGCCGGATACTCACGTTTAAGTGCATCAAGCATTGCCTTCACTTCCTGTCGTCCAAGAATATCCGAAGCGTGGCGTTTAATAAGTTCCGTTAGATGTGTTGCAATGATTGAAGGCGCATCCACGACGGTGTAGCCAGCCCGCTCAGCCTGTTCCCGTTGATCTTCAACAATCCACTTGGCCGGTAGGCCAAAGGCTGGATCTGTTGTTGACTCGCCTGGTATCTCCTCATTTGCTCCCCCCGGATTGATCGAGAGATAGTGTCCCATACGAATCTTTCCACGGCCCACCTCTACTCCACGAATTTTAAATGAATATTCCGAGGGCTCAAGCCGCATGTTATCTATAATGCGTATCCGTGGCACGGCCAATCCAAGCTCAAGTGCGGTCTCGCGTCGGATACGAGTCACCCGGTCAAGCAGCTCTGCGCCTTTGTCCTGATCAACCAATGGAACCAGTCCATAACCCAGTTCAAGAGAAATCGGATCTAACGGAGCCACTGGAGATAGTTCCGGCGGCGTCTCTTTCGGCTTTTTCTGTTCCTCAGCAGTGCGCTCGTCGGCAGCTTCAGTTGCATCACGGCGGCCGATTCTAATACCTAGCATGATCGAAAGAGTTGCTATCGGCATGAGAACATACCATGGAAAGCCTGGCAAGAATGACAAGACAGTCAAAAAGAAGCCTGCTATCCAGTAGACACGTGCCTGGTTCGTAAACTGCTTGGTTACGTCCTCACCAAAACTGCCCGCAGATGCGGCCCGTGTCACAATGAGACCACTTGCAGTAGAGATCAGCAATGCCGGGAACTGAGTAACCAGTCCGTCACCAACAGTCAATGAAACATAGGTAGTAAGGGCAACGTCCAGGCTCTCACCGCGGATCGACATTCCTACAATAATCCCACCGACGATGTTAATGATCGTTATGAGAATACCAACTTTTACGTTACCCGAAACAAACTTGGAAGCACCGTCCATGGCTCCATAAAAGTCGACTTCCTGCTCTAATTCAAGCTTCCGCTTTGTGGCCTCTTCTTCCGTTAAGATGCCAGAGTTGTACTCCGCTTCAATGGCCATTTGTTTCTGTGGTAATGCATCCAGCGTGAAACGTGCCGCAACCTCGGCCGTTCTAGTGGCACCTTTGGTAATGACTAAGAACTGCACTGCAATCAGAATGATGAAGATGATCATACCAATTACCAGTCCCTCGGTGCCAGCCGAACCAACAACAAAACTTGCGAAGGCTCGAACAATAGCACCACCAAACTGCTCGCCCTGCGACAGTATCAGACGAGTTGAGGAAACATTGAGCGCCAAGCCATACACGGTTGCAATCAGTAAGACCGTAGGAAACACTGAGAACTCGAGTACATTTTTGGTGTACAACACAATGAGGATTGTCAGAAGCGCAAACACGAGGTTGAGCGCCATGAGCGAGTCGAGCAAAACCGTTGGCAGAGGAATAATCATCATCAGAATGATGACAATAACACCTACCGCAACGAGCACATCACTACGTTTTCGGAGAAACGAGTCTGTGAGTAGTGCCTGAACGTCCGCCATAAACTTACCTCTCTAACCTGTGCGTTTCATAAAGCATCAGGTCCATACAGCCGCTTTGCTACGGTCGAGACGATACACTTCCTTGAGCACCGTTACCACCGCTTGGTAAAACTTTTCTGGAATAGCTTCGCCTACTTCCACCTCGGCATACAGGGCCCTTGCCAAGGGCTTATTTTCTATAAGCGGTATACCGTTTTCGCTGGCAACAGCTCTGATACGCTGCGCAAGTGCATCCTCCCCTTTGGCGACCACCACGGGAGCCTGCATAGAGTCGCGCTTATACTGCATGGCCACAGCAAAATGTGTCGGGTTTGTAATAACTACATCTGCGGTTGGTACGTTTTGAATCATGGTACGCTGCATAAGTTCACGCATTCGCTGTTTCAGCCGACCCTTAACAAAAGGATCACCCTCATAGGTCTTTCGCTCTTCCTTGACCTCTTGTTTGGTCATTTTGATACTTTCAAGATGCTGACGTCTTTGAAAAAAATAGTCGAAAAGTGAAAGCACCAGAAAGATTACAGAGGTTTGTATGAGAATCCGAAAAGCAATCCACGCAATAAGCTGAAAGCCATCAAAAAAAGTACCGTTCACTAGATTAAGGATGCGATCTATATAACTGATAATATTTAAAGCGGCCATTAATCCAACTATAGCCACCTTGCCGGTACTTTTTGCGAGGTTGAATAGGGCCTCCATCGACAGAAACGATTTTTTAATAAACTTCACAAGGTCGGGTGCTATTTTTTTTAGATCCGGCTCAATAGGCTTTGTTGTAAACAGAAAACCAACCTGCATCAGACTGCCTAATACAGCGGCAATAAAACATACAATCGCGATCGGTAACGTAAGTCGAATAAAGTAATAAAAGAAAACCGGTACAATGAGGTTATCACGGGTAATATCAAGCTCGGTAGAGTTCCGAATAAAGTAAGTTGTCATTTCTGTGGAAGCTCGCAGAATAAAAGGCGCAAGCAATGCAAGCGCAACTGATGCAAAGATGAGTACGACAGCCGCACTCACGTCTTGACTACGGGCAACCTTTCCTTCTTCACGCGACTTGCGAATTTTGTGTTCAGTTGCTTCCTCGGTTCGTCCTTCCTCTTCGGCTGAAAACCACTGAAGGTGCAAACTCTCAAGTTGAGCGAGAAAGACCGCCTCTTCGGCGCTGTACGGGTAGTCAGCACGGCGGCGTAGAACAAACAAACTCATCCGCCTCCTCCAAAAAGCTGTGACAGAAAAAACTCTATTGCCAAGAAACCCTCGTCGATAACCCGACTAAATGCAGCCATGATCAGCGGCATACCTACAAAAAGGAGAATGAATGCAACGCTAATTGCAATCGGAAAACCGAGCATTAGAAGGTTCATTTGAGGAGCGGCCTTTGCCAAGAGGCCCATTGTAACTGAGATGAGCATAAGTGTACCAAGCACGGGAAACGCAATGATCAACGCTTGTTCAAACAACCGCGACAAGGCCCCTGCCACCATCCATACTATGTCTTCTCTATGGATGGCTAAATCCACCGCACGCATTGCCTGAAAGGAACCATAAACCCCACTCAAAAAAATGCGCTGCAGCCCCCCGGTACTAATAAAAACCAGCATTGCAACAACGTTGAGAAACTGACCCATAAGGGGTATCTGTACCTGGGCGAGAGGATCAAACACCTGCGACGCACCAAATCCCATCTGCAGCGAGAAAAACTGCCCGGACACTAAAAACACAGAGTAAACGACCGTCAAGAAAAAACCTATGACAATCCCAACCATTGCCTCTCCGACTATAAGCAGAACGTAGAGTCCGGCCGCATCCGGTATCGGATATCCCACTGCGGAAACACCAGGCAACACCGCAAGAGCGGTAAAAAAAGCAAGCGCTGTCTTAGCAATAAACGGCACCCCCCCCGACGACAACAGTGGAGCAGTCTGCACAAGGGCAATAATCCGTGCGAAGACGAGGAAAAAAAGCTGTGCTTCAAGAATCAGCGCCGCCATCTACTCACCCTACCCACCCCTACCGGATCATCATGGGAATTTGGTTCATAAGATTAACCGTGAACTGCACTAAGAGACGCAGCATCCACGGACCAAACAGCACAACGGCCCCAAGAATCGCTATAATCTTTGGAACAAAGGTCAAGGTCTGCTCCTGTATCGATGTTGTTGCCTGGAAAATCGAAA
>JAIVHN010000254.1 GCA_020201015.1 Spirochaeta sp.
CGGATGTTGAGGTCCAGAGGTGCTCAACCCGTCGCGGCGCTGATCCATCTCCCGCCGGCCCATCTTTCGGGGTATACCTGGCTGTGCCGTTTACGGCATGAATATAAACTCCTCGACCCAAGGGTACTCGGACATAGCTAGTCGAACGGCACATCGTTTCGCACGTGCGAACTCCGCTTGGTCCGCAATTTCATGTCTGATTTCAGCGACCTTCGTATCAAAGGTATTCTTTGCTCGAAGGTCGGGGTTCTCTGATTTCGGTGCCCAAAACTTGTACTCAATGTCTGCTTTTCGCAGATCCTTTCGGAGGTTGTCCAACTGCTTCGCCCTTTCGCGGTGTATTTCACTCTTATCCAAATGGTAGAGCCAAATCGTTACTCTCACTCGCTCTTGATCTGCTGGCGTATCGCACGAGGGCGAAGGACAAGGAGTTCCGTCGGGATCGAACCACAAAAGCCGAGCGTCTGAAGTTGAGCATGGATCGAGTGCAAAGTGGTCCTCCACAATAGAACCCCAATCCGCTGGCGGTTGCGCCCGTCGTCCACGAACGGGAAAATAGTCCCACTTACCCCCAGAAGTATGCTCGTCTACTCTACGCTGGTTCGCGTGAATCGCCGCCAAGCGGAAATTGCGCGGTTCGAATGCGAGCCACCAGTAACCCGGCGAAACTTGCCCTGTATGCTGCAAGGCATCGTCAACATCACGGACCCGACCTTTAGGACGGAAGTGATCGACGTTCGGATCCGCTCCTTCTAGGCGGACTTCGGAGTACCAGCACTTGTTTCCGACGATACGTCGAAGTGCCTTCAACAGATCCGGGTGCGCCCAAGTGTCATCACGATGTGCATCGATAAATGCGGCTCGCTCCTCGGCGGGCTTCCCGATCAGTGCTTGAGTAAGGCCCCTAGCTCGGTGTTCCCAAGAATAGCCGGGCCGGACTGAATCAGGGTTGATAAAGATCATTCTTTGATTCCGTAGCTTCTTCGAACAAGTTGCCGGCGAGGCGCTCAACAATAGCTCTCTTTCGGCCGTGCGGAATGTTGCCTTGCAAAGCGATATCCTGCGCGAGTTGGTAAGCGTCCCGTGCGATGTTCCGGAACGGGTCTGGCGACGATTCGCCGGTTTCTAGAGAAGGAACGAGCCGGCGCAATCTCCTGAGATTCCGAGTCCGCTTTTCAGTCGCGGGCTCAAAGGTCACGTCATAGATTCTCTTGAGAACTCGCAGACTGAACGGATCCAGTTGGCTTTCTAAGCCATACAGTGGGCTTGTTAGAACACTGGCTACGCCTTGCCCGCGAGGATTCTCGTCCGGTACCATCGCAGTGACCCGCCCGTCGTCGCTTCGTCGGAGAACGCGTATCTCATCACGGCACAGGCCGGCAACCAACAACGGGTCGTGAGTGGCGATAATAGTATGGCTGTGACGATTGATCCCTCCGATATCTCGGAGATTACTTAGATATTCCACGCCCCAAGCCGGATTGAGGTGAGTGTCCGGTTCATCGAGAATGTACAGTGACTCCTCGTGTTGAGTAAATCGCATCAATCCGAGCACGGTCAGCATCTGCTGTTCACCCTCGCTCAACTGCCGCGTGTGGATTCCGCCGGTAGATCCCCTGACGCGCACTCGGACCCGAAAGTCCTCGATCAACCAGCTCAGCCGCATGGTGTCCAGTGCTTGGAACAAGAATCGGGGGTCACTCCCGTATTCTTGGGCCACTGAGCGTAGAGCGGTTAGATCTGGTAGATACAAGTATGTAAGCTCTCGCGTCGAACGTCGCGCGAAGTCTCTGTCTACCCTCACTGACCGCGTAAACGGCGCGAGTGAATGCTGCCGAATTCGTTCAAGAAGGTCGCGCACAGGACCTCGGGCCCCCCAAAACTGCTCCGGCCCTCTGTTTCTTTTTGCCCAACTTGGCTTACCGATCACAATGAGAACTGAATCGAATGCCTCAATACGAGCCATTGAGCATAAGAAATCTGTCGCGACTTTATCCTCGGCGAAGTAGAATGCGAGCAGTGCAAACAGACCATGTACCGGTCGAGCGTAGGTGAAATTCCGCAGTTCGAGTGTTGTCGGTTCTGCGTCATCGCCTTTGGCCAACGTCTTGTTGCGAGCTAGCAGGTCATGCTTCCGAAATAACTCCTCAAAGCGATCACTAACCCCGGAGTAGTAGCCCACCACATAAGTGGGTGACCACCGTTTCCGGATCTCCTGTAATGCTACCGGCTGCCCATCTACAACCCCCATAGGGTGACGCCCCACCTCCGCTTGGAGCGTAACGTCGCTGCCATAAATCTGATAATCTAGACGATACGCAAACCTTGATTCCTCCTTTAGATCCAGATCACGGAAAATTGCAATGATCGTCTCAAGCAGATTGCTCTTCGCAGCGCCATTCCTTCCGATAATCACCGTGATATCGCGTTTCGCATCGAATTCAACCCTCACGCCATTTAAATTCTTCCATTCGCTGAGGATCTCCAGTCTACGGATTCGCATTGCTCCTCCTACGGATAGTTCCAGCTACGCCTGTCGGGACAGACAACAGACCGGCATCCCGGCCGTCGCGAAGCAATTCGTAAAACCGGTCTACGTCATCACCCAGCCCAGCCGCAAGAAGCAGCGCTTCTGGACTAGCGGCATCACCAAGTTCCTTTAGTCGTTGCGTCAGGTCATCGACGCTACGAACCTCATTACGACTCATGGCGGGGTCTTTCTTCGCGATTTTACGACCTTGTGGTGGAATTGCCGCATCGGACGCTTCACGAATTCGACTGAGCAACACCGACGCGGGCTCATCGTCAGGGTGCTGCGACACAAGCTGCCCTTTCACCGCCAGTGAGATGACAACTTGATCAAGTAATGATAGTTGCTGGATCTGATCCTGTGCAAGCGCATAAACCGCTTGAATGCTGGAGAGTGCTCCGCGGACACGTCGTACGATTTCTCTTTGCTCCTCAATGGGCGCGAGTGCGATATGGAATGCTCTGATTTCCGGAAAGTATATGGTTGTATGTGTAGT
This sequence comes from Spirochaeta sp., assembly GCA_020201015.1. Classification (GTDB taxonomy): domain Bacteria; phylum Spirochaetota; class Spirochaetia; order DSM-27196; family SLAA01; genus SLAA01. The sequence goes on from JAIVHN010000254.1 coordinate 3,027, forward strand.
TCCCTTTCCAAATCGCCGGATTTCACTCCCTTCTGACAATAAGGCGTACATCAAATACTCCGGATCAAGTAAGGTGGTGCATGTCCAGGTCGCAAAATCCTGAGAGGTTGCCATCGCTTTGCCCATGATAACGACGTAGCCAACAGATGCCGTTCGTGATAGGCAAACGGTGCCAGGCGGCAGTAGCCGTGCAGAGGAGTTTGCAAGGCCTGCTTGTGATACGTGCTGATGAGTCTGGTGAATAAACATACCATGATGCTCAGCCGCATCCCGAATTCCTATCCATGGCACATCGCCACTCCAGTAATTAGGTTCAGAGCGGCTGGGTGTATGGCCGGTCTCTTGGCGCGCAAGACGCAGGAGAGGTGTCCACTGCCAGCCACGTGGCAGAGAGACATGTGGGTTGTTAACGGAAATACCTCCGACGCCTGGAATGAGACGGTCCGTAGCCGATCTTCCACCAATAGGCTGCGCAGGTGGCGGGGTTCGTTTAAGCCTCTCTTCGACGGACGCGTGAGGTTGCTGCTTCCGCCATTCGGCCGTCAGTTCGCCGCGGAAAGCACTCCGGAGTACCGCGTCGTGGAGTCTCTCACAAAGAGGTAGAACCTCTCCCAGCCCCTCGCTTGTAGGTTGCATCCGCGCCTGCAACTCCGCAACGAAGGCAGCTATCCGCTGCTGTTCAGCTCGAGGCGGAAGCTGAATTTCGAGTTCCGAAAGCTTTGAAAAAGAGATCCTAGGAAGGCTAATACCGCTCGAGTTGCGAGTGGCAAAATCTACAACCCGCTGCTGTGACAGGTAGTAGAGTAGAAAGCGATTGTCGATAACAGGCCCTTCAGGAAACACCAGGATATCAGTGGAGCACATGCCGTCGAAATCGGGAATGACTACCTTGTTAAGGTACGGACGTAGCCGTCCATACAGCACATCTCCTGCGTGGAATCGTGTCTTGGTGCTACCGACATCCGCTCCGGTACCGCGTCCAATGATAAGCCGCTTCCCAGCCGCAATGTGCTCAAGGCTCAAGTAGGCAAGACTGGGCTCATCCTGCGGCTCTACTCGTTGCGTAGACGGCTGCACGACGTGCCCGAGTCTAATCCTCTCCCAACCGGCGGGCAACTTCTGACCGTTCTCGATCACGTCACCCTTTCTTGGCCGTCGAGGATAGCTGTGAGCGCCTCTATCTCCGCCAAAGCTTCTTCCAACTTTGCTGTTATCTGCGCTGAAATCTCATCGGGCTCCGCAGGTGCCGCCTGCGGCGCGGCGTCTTGGGCGGTGAGCCAGATTAAATCGAGATTATCACCGCGCTCCTCGATCTGTTCACGAGAAAACTGCCGAAACCGTCCATCCGCACTATTGTTAAGCCGCGGTGAGCGGCCATGTGGATCGCTGCCAAAGACCTGCTCAAACCCCCGAAGATGCTCGCGGGTAAGCGACCTCCGCTTTGAAAATACAGGTGTATTTGTCCGAAGATCATAAACCCAAACGGCATCGGTAGTGGCCGAATCACCGACACCACGGGAGAAGAAGAGCACGTTCGTTTTCACCCCTTGTGCGTAAAATATCCCGGTCGGGAGACGAAGGATTGTATGCAGACAGCATTTCTCCATCAGGTCAGAACGTATCCGAGCTCCAACGCCCTCTTCGAAAAGCACGTTGTCCGGAAGCACCACGGCGGCTCTTCCACCAGGCTTGAGAGAGGTGTAGATGTGTTGCAAGAATGATAAAGATCGCCAAAATCATCTTGTCCTGCACTTCCCCAATCGAGTCGATCTACGCCATCTGCCACGATTCGCAGATTGGATGAATGTGTGAATACCGTTGTCGGAAAAGAAAAAATCTGTCGCACCACGGCACTGGGCGAGTCCTCGCCCAAGCGAGTGAGCATGACGCGATAGTAGCCGAGCTGATCCTTGCCGGAGTGGGACATCAGATCGTTCCAAGTGCAGCCGTCTGGAAACGATTGCTCTCTACCGGTCACAGCAGCGAGCTTTAGAAAGAGCAGATACGTCAACTCGATCATATATTGATTGTACACCATACCATCATCCCGCAGGACGTGGCATAGAGACCAGAGTTTTTGGACGAGATCGGCTGCACGCGGGTTCATAAGTGCGTCTTACAAGAGGGGCAGGTAAATCGGAGGTGGCCGACTCTCCCGCCAAGAAGAATCAGGCCAACTCAGGTGAGAACGACCACACGACCGTGCCACACCAAAAGCTACCCCTGCCGGGCGGTGATGGTCAAGACAACCGGAGGCTAGTATGCAGACGAGCAGTTCACTCAGACGTCCGCAGCTGAGAAAACGGGCAAAATCAGCCAAAGGGATTGGTGCGAGGTGCTCGACCGAAACGATCGCCCCCGCATCCGGCCGAGCCGGTTGGTCCACACCTGCTTCAGGCCGAACAGGTCGGGCATGGCCGATCATGAACGTGGAAAACAGGACGATGGTGCAGCCGATGCCGAACAGCGTCCACAGCGCCGCGGGCGCCACGCGGTGCTCGCGGAG
>JAIVHN010000255.1 GCA_020201015.1 Spirochaeta sp.
GGTGTGGCCTGGCCGATCCCAACTGGCGGTCGGTTCATTGCGATAACCCCAAAGCGACGTCCATGGAAACGCGTTCGCGCGCGCGCGCCATCAATTCGTTCGGTCACAAGTACCTCGGCGCGGGGCTGGTAATGCCGATAGCTCATCCCAGGCGCCTCAGGGCCGCCCGCGCGTTCAGACCCGGCAGCTACTGCAGTCACTGCATGGCTGCCAGCCACAGCAGCCGCGCTTGGTTCAGTCCCCACCGCGCGAACACGAATGTCCGGCAGTGCCTCTGCAAGGCACCCCGCAATCATCTCAACCGTAATGGCTCCAGGTCGCAGCAGCACCACCTCGTCATCGGTACAACGCACAATAGTGGACTCAATTCCGTGCCGACAAAAGCCCCCATCCACCGCACAGTCGACCTTTCCATCCAAGCCCGATAGCGCCATTTCTAGACTTGTAGGGCTCGGTCGGCCGGAAATATTGGCGCTTGGAGCAGCTACCGGGAGGTCACACAACTCAAGAAACTCACGCGCGATCGGGTGCGATGGAATCCGTATACCAACCGTGGGAAGACCAGCCGTCACAAAAGAGGAAACCTGGGATGCCTTTGGCAGAACTATGGTAAGGGGCCCTGGGGAGAAAGCCTCAAAAAGCACCTCCGCTGAACGGGGAACCGAGGACACTGCTTCGCCTAAAAGTGAGGTTGAGTAAAGATGGAGAATAAGTGGGTTATCCTGTGGCCGGCCTTTTGCCACAAATATGCCAGCAACCGCGTTGTCTAGCAGCGCGGATGCGCCAAGGCCATACACCGTCTCCGTGGGAAATATTACCAAGCCGCCAGCCCGTACTGTTTCAGCTGCCGGACCCAGATTCCCCGCCGAAAAGATAGGCGTCATAAATTCCGAGGAAGATTTGTCGTGCATGAGCATACACCAAGTGTATAAGAAACATAGATGCAAAGTACAGCCCAATCAGACTACAGCTTAACGTACACCATTCCATCCTCGATCTTAACCGGATAGGTCTTAACCGCACGCGTAGCAGGAAAGTCTTTCACGGCACCGCTGCGAATATCGAAGCGCGATCCATGTTTTGGGCAGTAAACGTCACCCTCAACAATCATTCCTTCGACAAGCGGTGAGTACTCGTGTGAACATGAATTGTCAATAGCATACAGGCCGTCGTCAAGACGGAAGAGCGCAATCTCTTTACGACGATGTACGTACTTGTACGTTTTCCGAAAGGCGGTCTCTTCAACAACCGGGACCCACTTTGCCATACTTAACTCCGAGATGATGTGTGGACGCCGGTCAGAACGCGGCGTCCACATGCTGTAGCTGTAACGGCATATGCCCTTAGAGAATCTCCACCGGAACAAAGCGTGCCGCAATAAGATCGCGGATCTCTTCTTGCACGTCTCCCGGCAGCCGACCAACTATCGGCTCAAAAAAACCTTGCAGCAGAATTTCTTCAGCCTCTTCTAGCGAAAAGCCGCGTGAAGCAAGATAGAAGACCTCGCTACGGTTAAGCTTGCCGGTTGTCGAGCCATGACTGCACTTTACATCGTTGGTGTGAATTTGCAAACACGGAATTGAATCCGCCTGGGCTCCGTCGTTGAGCAGTAGGTTGTTGTTCGTCAGGTAGGCGTCTGTCTCAACACCTTCCTCACCTACATAAATGAGACCCTGATACACACCATGAGCCTCATCCCTAATTGCTCCACGGTACAAGGCATGACTCGAACCTTTGGGCGCAAAATGCGTTTGTACAGTTCGGAGATCAACATGCTGGTCTTCGGCTGGATAGTAAATTCCGTCCAGCAGTACATCTGAGCCCGGGCCATTCAGCTCTGCATCCACACGATACTTGGTGAACATAGATCCGAAAGCCGCAATACCATGATGCAAATAGCCGTCACGCGCTATTCTAGCTAGCGTGGTTCCAAAGCTACTGGAGTCGATATTTAAGTTGTGTAAGGCCACATATTTACAGGCCGCACCGTCACCAATATGAATGTCGACCGACTCGTTGAGCAGCACCTCACCTTCTTCAGCACCGTGCACCCTTTGAATTACCTCAACCCGAGCGCCCTCTTCAAGCACCACAAAGATCTGCGGCGCACTAAGTACCGACTCCCCATCTTCCTGAAAATCCAACACAAAACTGTTTTTAATCTCTAGGAAACGTGGAACGTACAACACCACCCCATGGGTCCAACCGGCATAATGCCAAAGCTTGAGTTTGTTGTCTGCCTTGTTCACCGAGTCCATAATGAGATCACGTACCGCCTTTATCGCTTTGGCAATACTTCCTCCATGGTTTGTACTGTCCTGCAGTACGAACTCGGATAGCGGCTCAAAAATTACGCCTTGACGTGCAAGCTCAGGAGCAAGGGACGTAGCCACGGCATCCGGCCCCTCAAATCGAATGCGCCCCGCCTCCTCCAATTCGTCCGGAGTATCTGCTGAGGATGCTGTCGAGTTCTCAGCGGCTCGCATGGTGTACGCATTGAAGTCATAGCTCGATATATCGGAACGGCGCCATTCCTCTTCGGCCGTGTCAGGCCAGTCTATTTCACGAAAGCGTTTGAGAGCCGCTAGCCGCGTCTCTCGCATCCAGTCCGGATCCGGGAGGCTTTCGATGTAGTTTGCAAGTCCATCGACGCCGGTGAAAGCCTCACCCACTGCTTTATTTTTCATATGTTATGTACCTCTTGTACGGTCGGAAGGGAGCTTAAGCTCAAGCTCGGGCTCCCTTCCATGCCTTAGCCGACCGAACCTTCCATTTCCAGCTCAATTAAGCGGTTCAACTCTACCGCGTACTCCATGGGCAACTGCTTCACCAGAGGATCCAGGAACCCGTTGACAATAGTCATTGACGCCTCTTCTTCGTCCATTCCCCGCGACATGAGGTAGAAAAGCTGCTCCTCGCTAATCTTGGAGACCCGCGCCTCGTGCTCCATGGATACATCGTCAGACTGAATATCCATATAGGGGTAGGTATTACTAATAGAGTGTTCATCTATGAGCAGCGCGTCACACTCAACATGACTTTTCACGCCATGAAGACCTGGCTCTATCTTGATCTGCCCACGGTAACTTGATGTTCCACCGTCTTTGCTAATGGACTTAGAGGTAATAACCGAGCTCGTGTTGCTGGCGCAATGCACCGCTTTCCCACCGGTATCCTGCTCTTGACCTTTACCGGCAAAAGCAATAGAGAGCACTTCGCCGTGAGCGCCTTCTCCCATAAGCCAGATTGATGGATATTTCATGGTCCGCTTGCTTCCAATATTCCCGTCAACCCACTCGACAGTTGCGTTTTCGTGCGCAACCGCCCGCTTTGTGACCAGGTTGTAAACATCGCTTGACCAGTTCTGTATCGTGGTATACCTGACGCGACTTCCCGGCAACGCAATAATCTCTACTACGGCCGAATGCAACGAGTCGGTTGCATAAACCGGAGCGGTGCATCCCTCAACGTAATGCACAAAGCTCCCCTCGTCGGCAATGATGAGGGTGCGTTCGAACTGACCAAAGTTCTCGCTGTTTATACGGAAGTAGGCCTGCAGCGGCACGTCCACCTTCACACCGGGCGGAATATAGACAAAGCTTCCACCAGACCAGACGGCAGAGTTTAGCGCCGCGAACTTGTTGTCACTGTACGGGATCACCGTGCCAAAGTATTTCTTGACAATTTCAGGATGTTCACGCACCGCAGTCTCGGGATCGGTAAACAGCACACCAAGCTTAGCAACGCTCTCTTGAATATTGTGATAGACCATCTCTGAGTCGTACTGCGCACCAACACCGGCCAAGTATTTACGCTCAGCTTCAGGAATTCCTATACGATCAAAGGTTGTTTTGATGTCGTCTGGCACATCGTCCCAACTTCGGCTTGATGCCTCGGATGGTTTGGCGTAGTAGTAGATTTCGTCAAAGTCGATATCACTGAGATCGCCGCCCCAGTTCGGCATGTGCTTCTCCCGAAAAACCTTTAGAGACTGCAGTCGGTACTGGAGCATCCAGTCCGGCTCGTGTTTGTGACTGGAAATTGCCTTTACCACATCTTCATCAAGACCTTTACGGGTCTTAAAAACGCTACTATCCGGATAATGAAATCCAAACTTATAATCATCTAGTTGAACAGTTTCAGCCTCGTTACTCATGGACTTCCTCCTCTTTGCCGTACTGCGCGCGCACCCAGTCGTAACCTCGCTTCTCAAGCTCAGTCACCAGCTCACCACCACCGGATGTCACAACTCGCCCCTGATACATGATGTGAACAAAATCCGGTTTGATATGATCGAGAATGCGCTGGTAGTGGGTAATAATCAACGCACCAAAATCACGCTCCCTTAACTTGTTTACACCGCGAGCAACAATAGACAGCGCATCTATATCGAGGCCGGAATCGGTCTCATCCAGTATGGAAAACTGTGGTTGTAACATGAGCATCTGTAGGATTTCCATACGCTTTTTCTCACCGCCCGAAAAACCTTCGTTCAAGTAACGGTTAATGAACTGCTGGTCAATTTCCATGAAGTCCATTGCCTCACGCAGGTCTTTGAGAAAACTCTTGGTACGCACCTCTTTTTCGCCTTCAAAGCGAATTTCCACAGCGCGCCGTAGGAACCGTCCTACCGTCACCCCGGAGACTTCCACCGGGTATTGAAATGCCAGAAACAAACCCAGCCGCGCGCGCTCATGCGGCTCGATTTCCAAAATATCTTGACCGTCTACAAGAAGGTACTCTTCCCTGAACCGTTGGGTCCCATGAGGGCATGCACCTCACCACTCCTCATGGTGAGATCAACGCCACGGAGAATTGGTGTATCTCCGATTTTTGCCTCAAGACCTTCTATCTTAATCTCCATTCTTATCTCCTTGCTACGAAAATTATTACATGTGAATCGTCGCGTGTGCCATCAACGCCAGCGTACCGCGAGGTGAGAGGCGGCTGTTAGCTTGCAGCTTACACCGGATATCCGAGTTCAAGACGTGCTTCCTCACTCATGAAATCCATGCTCCAAGGTGGATTCCACACAAGGTTGGTGTTCACCTCTGAGATACCTGTTTTTTCCGTTACGTGCTTTTTCATATCTGCAACAATAACGTCCGCAAGTGGGCACCCCGGTGAAGTGAGCGTGAAATCAATTTCAACAGAGTCATCGCTTGGCTCTACTCTATAGACCAAGCCCACATCCACTATATTTAAGCCTATCTCCGGGTCTATGACCTCGGTCAAGGCGTCTAGTATTTCGCTTTTTGTTACCATACAACCTCCTATACCTGATTAAACTACTCAAGAATGTACTATCGTGCAAGTAGTCTCGGCTAACAAATTCGAGTACACTGTAGAAATGCAGATACCAACTGAAACTATGCAGCCGCCAGCCTTACTTGTATTGGCACACCCGGAGCCTCGCAGTTTCTGTAGTGCCGTTGCCGACCGTGCTGCACAGGCGGCAGTGAGCTCAGGGTATGAGCTTCGGCGGCAGGACCTTTACCGTGACGGGTTTGACCCGGTCCTTTCGGTCGAGGAGTATCGGCGCGGATTTAGCCTCGATGCGACCGTACAAGCTGCTGTCAAAGACCTGCAAGACGCGGACCAGTTAATTATAGTGCACCCAGATTGGTGGGGAGGGCCGCCAGCAGTTCTTAAAGGATGGGTTGAGCGGATCTTC
>JAIVHN010000083.1 GCA_020201015.1 Spirochaeta sp.
ATTTCAGGAACTCATGATGGCGCAGGACTTTATCACCTCCGGTGGTATTGAGTATGCGCGTGAGCTCTTAGAAAAATCACTTGGATCTCAGAAGGCTGTTGATATCATCAACCGGCTGACATCCAGCCTGCAGGTCCGTCCGTTTGACTTCATTCGGCGTACCGATCCTACGCACCTGTTAAACTTCATTCAACAGGAACACCCCCAGACCATTTCACTCATTCTAGCGTATCTCGAGCCAGCAAAGGCCTCAATTATACTTTCAAGTTTGCCTCATGAAATTCAGTCCGATGTGTCCAAGCGAATAGCTATTATGGATCGGACCTCGCCGGAAGTTTTGCGTGAGGTTGAACGTGTGCTTGAGAAAAAACTCTCCACGCTTTCGAGTGAGGACTATACTGCAGCCGGTGGTGTCGAGAGCATCGTTGAGATTCTTAACCTGGTAGATCGTTCGACTGAGAAGTCGATCATTGAGAACCTTGAGGAAGAGGATCCAGAACTTGCTGAGGACATCAAAAAACGAATGTTTGTTTTCGAAGATATCGTCATGCTCGACGATCGTGCTATCCAAAAAGTGATGCGGGAGGTGGACACCTCGGAACTTGCCAAGGCGCTCAAGTCGGTGGATACCGAGGTGCAGGACAAGATCTTCCGCAACATGTCTAAGCGAGCAGCTACGCTGCTTAAAGAGGATATGGAGTACATGGGCCCAATTCGCATGAAAGATGTTGAGGAGAGTCAACAAAAGATCGTTTCCATCATTCGTAAGCTGGAAGAGCAGGGTGAGATTGTGGTTGCTCGTGCTGGCGAAGACGAGTTGGTAGTTTAGGAGTAGCTCGTGGCAAAGAATGTGTTTCGCGCCGTTGAGGTGCAGATAAGCGGTGACAGCGTACAGATTGCAGCTCCGGAACGGCTAAAGCCTCTACCAAGCTTTGTTCAGGATCTTCAACCCGAGGAATACTCCGGGCCTACCGCGGACGACCTACGGCGTGAGGCTGAAGCATTTAAGCAAAATTGGGAACGAGAAAAAGAAGGTATGGTTGCTGAGGCCGAAGCGGAGGCGGAGCGGATTGTGAAAGAGGCGGAGAACACCGCTTTTGAAGAAATCCGTAAAAAGACGGAACAGGCACAGCAGGCAAAAAAAGACGCTGACCACGAGGCTGAGCGTGTAGTTGCCGAGGCCGAGGAGCGCGCCGCTAAGATCATCGCCGATGCCGAGTCTAAATCCGGGCAACTGGAAAGCGACGCTTTTGAGAAAGGGAAAAAAGAAGGGTTTGATGCGGGCTGGCAAGAAGGCAAAGCTGAAGCAGACCGAGTTATTGAACGGTTGCATATTATCCTCAGCAAGGCGGTTGAGCGGCGACATCAGATTATTGAGGAGAGTGAGGCACAGATTGTCGAACTTGTTATTTCCATGGCGAAAAAGGTTGTCAAAGCAATTTCCGAAAGTCAAAAAAACGTGGTGTTGAACAACGTTGTGCAGGCGCTCGCAAAGCTGCGGTCAAAGAGCGATATCGTGATTCGTGTGAATCTCGATGATCTGAGTGCAACGACCGAGCATGCAAAGGAGATCATGGAGCGCATTGAGCGTGTGAATAACGTGACGGTTGCTGAAGACAGCACGGTCGACCGCGGCGGATGCATAATTGAAACCGATTTTGGTGAAATTGATGCGCGTATTTCGTCGCAGCTACGAGAGATCGAGGAACGTATTCGCGAGATCTCGCCCATACGCAGTTCGCCGAAGCAGGAATGATGTCGGATCCAGCCCGAGCACCTTTCTGAAAGGTTTTGGGGTGATCGACCAAGGGGAAGGAGGGGCCCTTTGAGTATTTTTGACAAGTATAGCGCGGTTGTGGATCGCATTGATCCAATAAAACAGATCGGGCGTGTTTCCCGCGTGCAAGGACTTCTCATTGAGAGTGTTGGCCCTCAAGCATTTGTGGGAGAGCTGTGCCGCATTATCTTGCCGGAGCAGACGGTTGAAGCGGAAGTCGTAGGACTGCGAGGCAATACGGTGCAACTCATGCCCTTCACCGAGGTTGCCGGTATTGAGATAGGGCGCCCGGTTGTAGGTACCGGTGATCGACTCATGGTGCCGGTTTCAGATGAACTATTAGGGCGAGTGCTGGATTCTCGTGGACGCGCACTTGACGGACGGGGCCATTTTGGATCAGTGCATAGGTACCCTGCCGTATGCGATCCACCCGATATACTTGAGCGAAACACGATACAGGAGCAGATCGTGACTGGTGTTCGAGCCATAGATGGTCTGGTACCGGTAGGCAAAGGGCAGCGTCTTGGTGTGTTCTCGGGTAGTGGCGTTGGTAAGTCCACGTTGATCGGAATGATTGCGCGGAACACTAATGCTGCGGTGAACGTTATTGCGTTGATTGGTGAGCGTGGTCGTGAGGTGCGCGAGTTCATTGAGAATGATCTGGGCGAGGAAGGCCTTGCCCGTTCGGTTATTGTTGTATCTACCTCTAACACGCCACCTCTTGCGCGCCTGCGCGGGGCATACGTTGCTACCGCAATTGCCGAATATTTCCGTGATCAAGGGCAAGATGTGATGCTGCTTTTTGACTCGGTTACTCGGTTTGCCCGCGCACAACGGGAAATTGGACTGGCTATTGGAGAGACTCCTGCCAATCGGGGTTTTCCTCCGTCAATGTTTTCAATTCTACCTAAATTGCTTGAGCGAAGTGGTGCCGCGCCAAAGGGCAGCATTACCGGGTTCTACAGCATTTTAGTGGAAGGTGATGATATGGATGAACCTGTTGCCGATACGGTGCGGGGAATTCTTGACGGGCACCTTATTCTGAGTCGTCGTCTGGCCGAGCGCTATCATTTTCCGGCGGTAGATGTTCTGGGTTCGATCTCGCGACTTACCCCTCGTATTACTGGAACGAACCATCAAAGTGCCGCGGCTGCAGTCCGGCGGAATATGGCGGTCTTTCAGGAGAACGAGGACCTGATTAACGTCGGAGCTTATGCCCGAGGTAGCAACAGCGAAATTGACTCCGCAATAGACCGTATGCCCCGCATACATCAATTTCTACGACAGGAGGTAGACGAGGCCTCGTCGCTTGAAGAGACCCGGAGGGGACTCTTTGCCCTTAACGACATGATCGTAGAGGAAGAACCGAGTGCGGAGGAGCCGTCGCCAAGTCCTGCTGCCCAGGAGATTTCGGCCGAGCAGGAGGTAAGCGGGAATGCGTAGCTTTCGATTTCGGCTTGAGCCCATCCTCACGGTGCGCTCGTACCGTGCGAAGCAGGCCGAGATTCAACTTGCACGGCTGACGGGCGAGTGCCTGGAGCTTGAACGTGAAATTGCCGAGCTACAAGATCGACGTAGGGCGACCTTTAGTCTTTCGGCTTCAGCAGAGGATCTTTCGTACCGAATCTCGCAGGGGCATCACATTGCCTTTCTTGAACAGCGTACGGAAGAGTTGCGTCGACGCAGGACTCAAATGGAACCGAAACGTGTTGAGGCGCAAACTCGGTACAGTGAGCTCTCCAAACAGGAGAAAGTACTTGAGAAGCTTAAAAAACACAGATCCGGCGACTATTATCGCGAGTATAGACGCCAGGAAGGGCGTAGCTCGGATGAAAGTGCTAGTCAAATCCATAGTATGCGAAAGCTGGAACGGCAAGACTTTGGAGAAGGGGACGAATAGATGCGACGCTTACAGGTAGGCGCGTTGCCACAGATTATTGCGTTAACACTCTTGGTGCTGGTGCTTCTTGCGGGTGGGGCGCTGTGGTTTAACTATCTTGGTCTTATTGATGTAACCGAGACATTTTCCCCGGTGCTTCGGCTGGTAGGTATAGATACGCGCAGTGACGAGGTGCGAGTCGAGGAAGAACTGCTTCTTGACCAGGAGCGCCTCGAAAAGCTGGAAGAAGCATTGGTGTTGCAGGAAGAAGAATTGATGCAACGTGAGCAAGACCTTGCAGCCCGTGACAACGAAATTAGCCGGCGGCAGGATGAAATTGAAGCGCGAGAAAGAGATATTCAAGATCGTGAGAATTCCTTTAACGAAAGGGTCAGTCGGTACGACAATAGAAGAGAGGTTCTGGTACAGAACTCACGAGATCTGCAAAACATGCGTCCTGAAGAGGCCGTGCGGATTCTGGTGGGCTTTGATGACCAGCTCCTTATAGACACACTTCGAGTGACAGAGGAACTTGCCCAGGAGGCAGGCGATTTTTCCCTGGTACCGGTATGGCTTGCGCGGCTTCCAGCCGAACGAGCCTCCGAGATTCAGCGGAAAATGACCATTCGCTCGGAGCAGTAATGCGGAGGTACGTGCGTGATAGAGCTTCACGCGGAACGCAGTCCGACTCTCCTCGATCGTTCACCCCAGGCAAGCCTTGTGCCCGACAAGCAGAGCGGCTCACCAGGGTTTGCAGAGTATCTAGATAAGATGCTTGGCCGAGGAGTCTTCAGCACACCGTTTCAGAACAATCTACGAGAGATGTCGCATGAGCCTGTATCCTACCGTGTGCCCAATGACGAAGGATCGAAGTACGATATCGATCTTTACGGCGACAAGGGCGGCGAGGAGTCAAAATCGCGCTCCTCGGACGATGAGGATTATGCCCGCGCCGAGGCAGCGGCGAAGCAGGATGCAGTGGCTAAAGCGAGTACATCGAAAAAGGATGCCTCTTCGGCTGAAGCGGCTCACACGGAGCAAAGTGAAGACAAGTTTAAGGCTGCCGTAGCGGTCTC
>JAIVHN010000084.1 GCA_020201015.1 Spirochaeta sp.
TTGATATACAACCATACTGAGCTGGAAAAGGTACAGGAGTAGGCTATGGAGACTGAGAATAGCGCGCCTAACGCAGTGGATCAAATTGCGCAAAAGGCCAAGGGTAAAAAGAGCTTTGTTGGGATAGTTGTAAGCGACAAAATGGAGAAGACCATTGTAGTTGCTGTAGCAAAGCGGCGCGAGCATCGCTTGTATAAAAAGTACGTTAAAGAGACTAAGAAGCTAAAAGCGCACGACGAAAGCAATGAGGCAAAAATGGGTGACCGAGTGCGTGTAGTCGAAGCTCGACCAATGAGCAAAGATAAATGCTGGAAGCTTACTGAAATTATTGAGCGCGCGAAATAGGCGCGATCGGCAGGAGGAGTTGCAATGATTCAAATGAACAGCTTTCTCAACGTTGCCGACAACAGCGGTGCCAAGCGCGTTCAGTGCATTAAGGTGCTGGGTGGTAGTAAGAGAAAGACCGCCGGAGTGGGTGACGTGATTGTGGTTGCGGTAAAGGATGCTCTTCCAAATGCGCCGGTTAAGAAGGGAAATGTAGAGCGTGCGGTAATCGTGCGAACTCGGAAAGAGTACCGGCGACAAGATGGAACCTACATTCGGTTTGATGATAATGCCTGCGTCATTATAGACGCGGTGCAGAACCCAAAAGGTAAGCGGATCTTCGGACCGGTAGCTCGTGAGCTTCGAGACGCAGATTACATGAAGATTGTTTCGCTTGCACCGGAAGTAGTGTAGGGAGGGCGCAATGAAGAAGAAAGACGAGCGCCAGGAGCCAAAAAAGTTTCGGATTAAAAAGGACGACCAGGTGAAAGTCCTTGCCGGGAAAGACAAGGGCAAAATTGGCCGGGTTCTGAGAATTGACTCCGACAAAGATCGGGTGTTGGTTGAGGGCGTAAACATGGTTAAGAAGGCTATGCGTCGCCGGGGTGATAATGATCGCGGCGGAATTATCGAGCTTGAAGCTTCGATTCATATTTCTAACGTTTCGCTGCTTACTAAGAACGGTGCTGCGACAAGAATCGGATACAAGTTCGAAGACGGCAAAAAGATTCGCGTAGCCAAGAAGACCGGAGAGGTGATCTAATATGGCTGCAACTGTAGCTTCATATGTGCCGGTGCTGCGCCGGAAGTATAATGAGTCGTTAAAGAAGGAACTTGCTGAGGAGTTCGGGTATAAGAGCTCCATGCAGACTCCCGCTATTGATAAAATCGTGTTGAGTATGGGTGTCGGCGAGGCTATTCAGAACAAAAAGTTGCTGGACTCGGCGGTGGAAGAGCTATCACTCATTGCGGGGCAGCGAGCGGTTAAGACTAAGGCAAAAAAGTCGATCGCCAACTTTAAGCTACGTGAAGGCATGGAGATTGGAACGAAGGTAACCCTGAGGGGAGATCGAATGTACGATTTCTTAGGTCGGCTCATCGACGTAGCGCTACCGCGAGTCAAAGACTTCCGAGGGATAAATCCAAATGCGTTTGACGGTCATGGGAACTACTCGTTAGGTATTAGCGAGCAGATCATCTTTCCGGAAATCGACTACGATAAAATTGATAGAATTAGCGGGCTTAACGTTGCGATAATCACCACGGCCGAGAACGATCAAGAGGCCCGACGGCTTCTGGAAAAGCTCGGCATGCCGTTCCGGAAGTAAGGCGAGAGAGGAGAAGCGAGGGTTTCATGGCAAAGAAATCAATGATTGTTAAGGCACAACGCGAGCCTAAATTTTCCACGAGAAAAGTTAACCGGTGCCGCGTGTGCGGTCGGCCAAGAGGTTATATGCGGAAGTTTGAAATGTGTAGGGTTTGTTTCCGAAAGCTGGCGAGCGAAGGAATGATTCCCGGAGTTACAAAGTCGAGCTGGTAGGAGGGCACGGATGAGCGTTTCAGATCCAATCGCCGATATGCTGACCAAGATCCGTAACGCCGGCATGGCGCGGTTTGAAAAGGTTGATATCCCGACCTCGAAACTAAAGCTTGAGATTGTGAAAATCTTGAAAAACGAAGGTTATATCAAGAACTTCAAGAAGATTGGTCAGGATGAACAAGACCTGATCAGAGTCTTCTTAAAGTACGACGAGCGGAAAGCTCCGATTATTCACGGTCTTGAGAAAATTTCGAAGCCGGGACGCAGAGTGTATTCGGGTTATAAAAAAATGCCCCGTGTATTTAACGGGTACGGCACCGTCATTGTTTCGACGTCGACCGGGGTAACAACCGGGCGGAAAGCGAGCGAAAAGAAAGTCGGTGGCGAGTTAATTTGTTCGGTGTGGTAAGGGGAGCTGTATGTCACGAATAGGCAAATTACCGATACAGGTTCCAAGTGCCGTAAAGGTCACGGTCTCTGAGACTGAAATCTCGGTGCAAGGGCCTAAGGGTACGCTTACGCAGCGGTATCAGCCGGAGGTAACAATCCGGCCAGAAGGCGATGCGTATTACGTTGTTCGTAATAACGAATCAAAGCGTGCGCGTGCTATGCACGGGCTGTATCGTCAGTTGTTGTTTAACATGGTGAAAGGAGTCAGTGACGGCTTTACGCGGGAGCTTGTGATAACCGGTGTAGGTTATCGCGCCGAGGTCCAGGGGAAAGCTCTCATGCTCAACTTAGGATACTCGAATCCTATTGAGTATGCGATTCCTGAAGGAATTACGATCACCTGTGAAGCGCCCACAAAAGTGGCGATTTCTGGCATAGACATACAACAAGTTGGGCAGTGTGCTGCTGAAATTCGGTCGTTGCGACCGCCTGAGCCTTATAAGGGCAAGGGTGTCAAGTACGCCAATGAAACCGTACGTCGTAAGGTCGGTAAGTCCGGCGTTAAGTAAGGCAAGGTGACGCAATGAAAAGAGTGATTGACAAGACAAATCGGCGAAAGCGTAGGAAGATGCGCGTTCGACGAAAGATAAACGGTACTGCGGATCGTCCGCGGCTCAGCGTTTTTAAGAGTAATCGCTATTTATATGTCCAAGTTGTGGACGATGTAAGTGGCAATACGCTGACCTCAATTAACACTGCTTTTGGCGAGCTAAAGGGTTTGCGGGTTAAGGTTGAGGACGGTGTTAAGCTCGGCGAAGAGTTGGGCAAACGACTAAAGGAACAGAAGATCGAGAAAGTAGTCTTTGACCGCAATGGCTATCTCTATCATGGTGTCGTCAAGGCTGTAGCTGACGGTACCCGCAAAGCTGGCATTGAGATTTAGGGGGCAGTAGTGGATCAGGGGAATGACAAAGAGTTTACCGAAAAGCTGATCAAGCTTAATCGTGTAGCCAAAGTCGTGAAGGGCGGTAGACGCTTTTCTTTTTCGGCCCTCGTAGTTGTTGGCGATAAGAACGGACGCGTTGGTTATGGATACGGAAAGGCTAATGATGTTGCTGAGGCTATTCGTAAGGGTGTCGACAAGGCAAAGAAGAATGTAATTCACGTTCCAATGAAAAAGAGTACGATTCCTCACGAGATTCATGGGTGCTTTAAAAGCGCAGAAGTTTTGTTGAAACCTGCGGCTCCCGGTACCGGTATTATTGCTGGAGGTCCAGTCAGGGCCATTATGGAAGTGGGTGGTATCAATGACATTCTGGCTAAGTCACTTGGCTCCGGCAATCCGGTCAATATCGTGAAAGCCGTGTTCGAGGGGCTTGAGAATCTCATGGACGCTCGTACCGTGGCTCATAATCGCGGCAAGACTGTGAAGGAAATGTGGGGATAATCACATGGCTAAGAAAGTAAAGATCACGCTTGTCCGGAGTCCTATTGGACGGCGGCCGTCGCATCGTGCCACGGTGCGTTCACTTGGTTTGCGCAAGATAGGCCAAACTGTTGAGAAAGAAGTGAACCCAGCGATAATGGGAATGGTGCAGACGGTTTCGTACATGGTCTCGGCCGAGGAGGTTGAGTAAGTATGGAAGAGTTAAGAGCGCCCAAGGGTGCAACCAGGAATCGTAAGATTCTTGGGCGTGGGCCTGGAAGTGGGAAAGGAAAAACCAGCGGCAAAGGTCATAACGGGCAGAATGCTCGTTCTGGTGGTGGAGTCCGACCTGGATTTGAAGGTGGGCAAATGCCGTTGTATAGGCGCGTCGCACGCCGAGGGTTTTCCAACTATCCGTTTAAAGTTGAGTACGAAGTGCTCAACGTATCAGGTAGAGGCAAATGGCATCGAATCCGATAGCTGATATTTTTCGCATTCGAGATCTTCGGGATCGTATTCTTTTTACTATGGGAATGCTGATGATCTACCGTCTTGGTGCGGTCATTCCGATCCCGGGAATCAACGTTAACGCACTACGAATGTACTTTCTCGCGGAGGCAGGAGCAGGTGTATCCATCACTGACTACCTTGACTTTTTTGCGGGTGGCGCTTTCAGCCGGTTTTCCATTTTTATGCTCGGAATTATGCCGTACATATCAATGTCGATCATCATGCAACTCATGGTGGTTGTTTTCCCGAAGCTGAAAAAGGTATCCGAAGAAGAGGGCGGCAGAAAGAAGATATCGAAGTGGACGCGGTATGGTACGGTTGGTGTGTGTATAATTCAGTCGTTCGCGGTGACAATATATGCCGACAGTATTCCCGACGCAATTGCCATAGCGCGTAGTGCATATATTCCAATATCTATGTTAAGCGTCACAGCAGGAACCGTCTTCTTGATGTGGATTGGTGAACAAATAAATCAGCGAGGCATTGGTAACGGGATCTCCTTGATTATCTTTGCTGGAATTGTGGCACAGATGCCGGATGCGATTTGGATTTTGATCACAGCCGTGCGTGCCGGTGATCTTAATCCAGTTTTTGTTATCGTTGTCTTTGCCATGTTTGTAGTGGTTGTTGCACTCGTAATTTACGAGCAGCGGGGCCAACGGAAGATACCGGTGCACTACGCAAAACGTGTAGTGGGACGAAGAATGTACGGGGCACAAAATACGTACGTGCCGTTTAAGATCAATCCTTCAGGCGTTATTCCGGTTATTTTTGCATCTTCGGTAATGACCTTTCCGTTGCAGATCGCTCAGGGTATGGGGCCGGGCGTCCGCTGGTTGCAAACGGTTGCTTATTGGTTGCGACCTGACGGCTCGGCATACTTAGTTACGTACACGTTGTTGATTGTATTCTTCGCATATTTCTATACGCAGGTGACGCTGAATCCAATTGAGATTAGCGTTCCTGATGGGCGGTACTTCGTTGCTCATAATGGTTGGGGTCGACCTCGATCTCATGTCACAAATCGAGGGGCACCTGCGAATGCATCATCACGATGGTCTGACGAAGAAAGGAAAGGTCCGTTCGCGGAACCTGTAGAAGGGGTTATTCATGAAGGTACGAGTTAGTGTAAAACCTATGTGCGATAAGTGTAAGGTTATACGTCGAAGGGGTGTTCTACGCATCGTGTGTTCGAATCCAAAGCACAAACAACGACAGCGATAGGTCAGGGGGGATTAGCGAATGGCTCGTATAGCCGGTGTAGATTTACCAAATAAGCATGTTGATATAGCGCTCACTTACATTTATGGCATTGGTCGGTCAGCTGCGCGGGAAATTTGTCGCAAGACAGGTGTTGATCCGACAGTTCGGATGAACAGCCTTGGCGCTGAAGATATTAATAAGCTTCGCGCCGTACTTGAGAACGACTATAAGGTAGAGGGACGACTCCGCACCGAGGTGTCGTTAAACATCAAACGTCTGATGGATATTGGATGCTACCGAGGGCTTCGTCACCGAAAGGGACTTCCCCTCCGTGGACAGCGTACGCGTACTAATGCACGCACACGGAAGGGTAAGAAGAAGACCGTAGCCGGTAAGAAGAAGTAATCGGCGGAGGATTAAGCTTTGGCTAAGACAAAAAAGAAGAGAGAAAAGAAATCCGTATTTGAAGGCAATGTGTATATTCAGGCAACTTTCAATAATACGATCGTCACTGTTACGGATCTGGCTGGGAATAGTCTTTCCTGGGCTAGCGCCGGTGGGCTTGGCTTCAAAGGAGCCAAGAAATCCACGCCGTACGCAGCGCAGACAACCGCTGAAACGGCTGCCCAGAAGGCTATGGACTATGGTCTGCGTGAGGTGCATGTCTACGTCAAGGGTCCTGGAGTTGGTCGTGAGTCGGCTATCCGCTCACTGGGGTCTCTTGGCTTACGAGTGCGTTCTATCAAAGACGTAACCCCGATTCCTCATAACGGATGTAGGCCGCGCAAAAGTCGTAGAGTGTAGCAGCAATCTCAGGGAGGACAATAATGGCGCGAAAGAACCTTTTGAAAGGTTTCAAGAAGCCGAAAGGAATTACGTTTGAGCACAGCGAAGTAAGTCCGAATTACGGGAAGTTTGTAGCCTACCCTTTTGAGCGAGGCTACGGTACCACGGTTGGGAATACTCTCCGCCGCATCCTCCTTTCCTCAATACAAGGGTTCGCGGTTACGGCAATACGGCTTACAAGTTATGACGCAGATGGTAACGCTCACGTGCTCTCGAGTGAGTTTGAAGCAGTGCCACATGTAACCGAAGATTTGCCGGATATAATAAGCCGACTTAAAGAACTTGATGTTTCCCTGCCCGGTGATGCTGATCAATACAGTTTGTTGATGGAATTCAAGGGTAAGAAAGAAGTAACGGGCAAGGATATTGCGGCTGCGGGGAATGTAGAAGTCCGAAATCCAGACGTTCATATAATGTCGTTGATGCCGGACGCTCATTTGGAGCTGGAGTTACAAATTGATCTGGGGCGCGGTTACGTACCCGCAGAGATCAGCGAGAAGTATGTCGACGTTATTGGTACTATCGCAATTGACGCAGTCTTTTCGCCTATCCGCCGTGTCAAATATGAGGTTGAGGACACCCGTGTCGGACACCGATCGGACTTTGACAAGCTCATTTTTGAGCTCTGGACCGACGGCACGGTTGCTCCAGAAAATGCGGTAGCAGAAGCGGCTAAAATTGCCAAAGATCATTTTTCAATCTTCATTAATTTTGACGAGGATCAGATTCAGAGTGATGAAGACATAGACGAAGAGGAAGAACGAATACGCAAACTTCTCGAGACACCGGTTGAGGAACTCGAGTTATCGGTACGATCGAGCAACTGTTTAAAGAATGCTAATATTCGTAGTATCGGAGACCTGACTACCAAAACGGAAGATGACATATCCAAGACTCGTAACTTTGGTAAAAAATCTTTACTTGAAATCAAGGAAAAACTAAAGGAATGGAATCTGAGTTTGGGGATGACCGACTATAGTCAACTCCGTAACTCGATTCGGATGAAAAAGCAGAAGGAAGAAGAGCAAGACAATGAAGCATAAAGTTGGTTTTAATCCTTTAGGACGCAAAACAAGCCATCGGAAGGCGCTGCATCGGAACATGGTAACTTCTCTATTTCGCTATGAGAGAATTACGACTACTAAAGCTAAGGCTCGCGCCATCCGTCGTACGGCAGAGAAGATGATCACGCGCGCTCAAGTCGATAGTGTCCATAACCGGAGGACAATCGCAGAGTCAATCTGGGACAAGGAAATTATTGCAAAACTCTTCACCGAACTTGGCCCACGTTTTGAGACACGGCCGGGTGGTTATACAAGAATGTTGAAAGTTGGCACACGCCAGAATGATGCAGCTGAAATGGTTATTTTAGAGCTGGTGTCCAACGAGCCGGAGGCACCGGCTGATAAGAAGAAGACGAAGGCTTCGAAGAGTGAAAGCCCAAAAGCGAAAACTGAAAAGCCCAAGGTTGATAAAACGAAAGTAGAGACGAAACCTTCCGCAAACACAGCGGCCGAGGCGACTTCGGCGGACGAATCAGCTAGCACGGCTGAAGACAATGTCTCGGAGTCGAAAGCTGAAGTCATCGACGAGGGTGAAGGCTCAGAGAAAAACGGCAATCAGCAAACTGAAGATAGTTCCGACAAGAGCGACGCGTAGAATACAGCGGTGTCCACAGCTTTTCGTTTGTCTTAGACTAGACCACAATTTGCAACAAAGACACCTATGTACGTTAGGTGTCTTTGTTTTTAAGAATGTCAATCTGCACTTCAGGCTAAAGGTGTTGCAAATGTGTGGCTCCGTAACGCTGTATTTCTGTCCTGTTTGTGTCGATAATCGAACTGATGAGAACAAGTAGATTCCGCAGAGGTTGGTCCGGATAATGACTTCGCCTCAAAAAACGGCCCTCAGCCTACTTATCGCAGTTATTGCTTTTAGCGCCTTCTCAATCCTCGCCTTCTCCGGGCTGTTTGATTACGTAGAGACGAACTTTTATGATCCTCGTGTCACCCAAACAGTGGAGCGTCGATTAGGTGTGGGCGTTGAAAATACGGACAGATTTCATAGCTACAACCGGGACCGTTTTGAGGCTATCCTTTCGGAATCTGCCTTTCGAACTGTTTTTCGTGTAAATCAAAGTGCATCCGACATAAGTTCGCGGGACCGTTTGGTAGGTCTGCTTCGGGAGGAAATGTCCTTTCTTTCCGGGTTGCGGTTTGTAGACCTTGCACGCGAACGGCTCTGGTTCAGTACCTACGAGCGGGACCTCGTGTCAAGAACCCCGACTAGTCTTGTGTATTCGCCTTTGAGCGAGTTGGAGACGGCTGTGCCCCTCGGCGATCTGGGACTTGAAGAGGGGGTGGATTTCGCGTATCGCTTTGACCCGGAACTGAATCAGTTCATCTATCGGTTCCTTATTTACGATGAGTTCGATATCGCACGTGGAACGGCCTTGGTTTACGTAAACGGAGAAGGTCTATCCACAAGCCTCGTTCGGGCCGGTACATTGAGTCCAGGGGAAGAAGTTCGCATCGTGGACGACCTTTCTGCTCTCCTTAATGCAATGGATACGCATGCGCCCGAAGCAGCCTCGGTGCTTCGCGAGCTATCATGGAATACTGGAGGAGCCAGCGCGCCGAAGCCCGTCATAGAGTTGGGCGGTGAGGGTTATGTGGTCTTTCGGGAAGAAGGACAGCACGGAGAGTACCTCTGGCTATCGCCAGAGCGCAACTTTGCAATGACGGAGGGGATGCGTTGGACCCTTCTCGGGGCATCCTTTATGACGATGTTTTTGCTGGGGTTTCTGTTTCTCAATCTGCGGCAGGATCCTACCGTGGTCCTTACGCATCGAGTAAAACGCTTTCAGATTGATCTTCTGCGTGAGTACATTGAAAACAAGGAGCAATTAGACTGGGATCGGTGGAAGGGTGAGATAGAACGACGTCGCAGTGATGTGGATAAAGAGATCAAACGTGGTATCGGCCGTCTTAAAAAGAAAGATGAAGCCCAGGTGGACGCACTGCTTGATAAGAGCTGGAATGAGATTTTCGAAGTGATTGGCGGGTCACGACGACCCCCAGCTATAGAGACGAATGTCGATTTCGGTCGTCTGGAGAAAATGGTTGAGCGGGTAGTTGCGGGCTTTCAGGCAGGACAGGGAACCTCAACAGCTGCAGGATCTGGGGAACTGCCTCAGGAAGTCGCTGAAGTTACGAGCAAAGAAAGAGATCCCGAGGAGCTGGCAGAGGAGCCCGAGGAGCTGGAGGAAGAGCCCGAGGAGCTGGCAGAGGAGCCCGAGGAGCTGGCAGAGGAGCCCGAGGAGCTGGAGGAAGAGCCCGAGGAGCTGGCAGAGG
>JAIVHN010000256.1 GCA_020201015.1 Spirochaeta sp.
AAGAGCCGGCCCTACGGCGAGAATACCAGCAACGTAGTGTTTGGAATCATTACCAACCAGCTTTCTTCGGTTCCGACCCCGCTGCGTCGTGTCATTATTCTGTCAGACCCAACCGTGGACATGGGCTCGCTTGCCGAGCCTGAGTGTCGCCGTATAAACGCCGCTTTAGACATGGCGGAAACCGAGGGCATTCCGGTTGAATGGTTGCCAATATCTGGTGGAGCAAAAATTGACATGGAAAGCGGCACCGAGAACCTTGACTGGACGGCGCGTACCGTACGCCGAATAATTGAGTTCACTCAGGCAGGCGGCGAGATCAACATCATTGTAGCAGGTATCAACGTTGGAGCTCAGTCTTACTGGAATGCAGAGGCTACCATGCTCATGCATACCCGCGGTGTACTGATCATGACCGAGGATGCTTCCATGCTGCTGACCGGCAAGAAAGCGCTTGATTTCTCAGGCAGTGTCTCTGCAGAGAACAATGTGGGCGTTGGTGGCGTTGAGAAAATTATGGGGCCGAACGGCCAGGCACAGCTGCGGGTGAAGAACCTGTACGATGCGTACAGCGCACTGTACAACCACTACGCAATGAGTTACGCGGTGAGCACCACTGCGGCAGGCGTTGGCGAGGCGGCCAGGACCGGCGCAGGATCGGCCATGCCCACAAGCGACCCAAGCAATCGCGACATTACTGAGCACCCTTACTCCGACCCTCTTGGTCAAGGCTTTACTAAGATTGGTGATATTTTTTCGTTGACGCTCAACCCGGAACGCAAAAAGGCCTTTGAGATGCGTCAGGTGATGTCGGCGGTCAAAGACCAGGACAGCAACCACTGTGAGCGCTGGCTTGAAATGAAGGACGCCGAGACGGCAATTGTTTGGGAAACTCGCCTTGGCGGCTACCAGGTTGGACTCATTGGAATTGAGAGCCGCTCATTGGCTCGGCTTGGTGAAATCCCCCATGACGGCCCGGAAAGCTGGAGCGGAGGCACACTGTTTCCGCAGAGTTCCAAAAAGGTAGCACGTGCGCTCAATGCCTTCAGTAACCGGGTACCGGCGGTTATACTGGCCAACCTCTCTGGATTTGACGGCTCACCTGAGTCGCTCCGCAAACTGCAACTTGAGTACGGTGCCGAGATCGGACGCGCGGTAGTAAACTTTAAGGGACCCATTATCTTTATTATTACCGCTCGTTATCACGGCGGCGCCTACGTTGTATTTTCTAAGGCTCTCAACAGTCAATTGCATTCGGTTGCCATTGAAGGCTCCTACGCCTCGGTTATTGGCGGAGCACCAGCTGCCGCGGTCGTGTTCCCACGGGCTGTCGAGCAGGATACCAAAAAGGATCCACGTGTACAGAAGGTCCACTCGGTAGAGCGGGCCAAACAGGTGGGATCAATTGATGAGATCATTCCTGCTTCGCAGTTGCGAGAATATGTAATAGGCCGACTGAACGGTTAGTGGCTTTTCGAAGCCTTATGGACTCACCCGGAAACGGGTGAGGTTCAAGATATGATTCACCGCGGATCGAGCGTCTTTGGCGCTCGAGACCGGGGTGTAGTCAGGGTCGCGGAAACATTTGACAGCGTCTTGGAGCATGTTACGGAAGTACCCGGTCTCTTGTAGCGGCGTTGCGTCGGTGCAGACCAGCGACCGGTACCCCTCATAGTGCGGGCTTTCCACGCTTTGCCAGTACTCACGCACACCGTTACCTACCCGAATGCGCCCACGCTCAAAACTCAGTTCAATCTCAAAGTTAAGATGATCACGCCCCGCACCAATCTCCAGCAGCACGTCGGCATTACCGGCAGTGGCCACCACGTACGCGGTACCCTTTCGTGTCCGGAGCCACCCGTGCAGGCGTGCCCGCCGGAGTTTCGCGCCAGCAAGAAACGAGGCCGCGTCCAGAATGTGGGTACCGTCATGCATCAGCATGCGGTCAAGGCGTGTGGTGCGTCCAAAATAGAGATTGCAACGAATGGAAAGGAGCTCGCCGTAACGCCCATCCTCAACCGCACGCCGCGCCTCAATATAATCCTCCGAGTAGCGCCGTTCATGGTTCACCACGATCCGAGTGCCGTAGCGTTCGGTTAGCTGCACAATGCGACGTGCATCGAGCATGGTATGTGCAATTGGCTTCTCACACACTATCACCGGCACCGTCGGGGCTGCTGCGGCTGCAATCTCGGCATGGCTGTCCGGATGAGTCGCAATGCACAGAATGTCCGGCTTCACGGCTTTGAGCAGCGAGTGCACGTCGGTGAAGACCGAAAGACAGTCCCAGCGGTCAACAAAGTCGAGCCTGCGCTCCGGGTCATTGTCCGCACCTGCAATCAGCCTGCAGTCAGGGTTCGCCAGAATAGCCCCGACGTGCGTGCAGGGCTTCTCACGCCGCTCATCTTGCTCCAGCATAGAGCCAATGCGTCCAAGCCCAACGACAGCCACCTGTATAGGTCCGCTATATCTATCTGCTCCGGCATCTCGTGCATGCGGCAATATCTCGTCGGTTGCGTTTGCCCCCGCCCCGTTCGTCTCGTTGCTCTTTTTCATCACCGCATTCTACTGTGCTTGCATTCGACTCGTCCAGCTGTTATAGTATTTCTGACACACGAAAACCCGGGCGTATAACTCAGTGGGAGAGTGCTACCTTCACACGGTAGAAGTCACTGGTTCAAATCCAGTTACGCCCATTCCTTCCCCCTACATTCATTCAGAGCTACGGTTCCGAGACGAGACGCATTTTCGAGTTGTGGTGACGCACCATGTCATAAACCGTTGACACTTATCAATATCTGTATACACTTTATGACATGCCAAACCAAACCCAGCGAGAGCGCCTCATTGAACTTCTTGAATCTTCTTCGGTTCTGAAAGCCAGCGCGATCGTGAACCATGGGATCGATCGGAAGACAGTCCAGCGCATGGTTCAGACCGGCGAGATTCAGCGCATAGGCCGAGGGCTGTATAGCCTTTCCGACTACGAAGTTGACAGCTACCATTCCTATGTTGAAGCCCAGTTGCTTGTCGAAACTGGCGTGATATGCCTTCTGTCGGCGCTTTCCTTTCACGCGATAGGAACGCAGACCCCACGCTATGTATGGCTTGCCGTCTCCCGTCCGTCCCGAATTCCCAAGATTGAAGGCCTGCCGGTGAAGATTGTCACCTTTTCAGAACCTGCGTTTTCAGCAGGTATCGAGGAGCATCAAATCGAAGGGGCGACGGTAAAAGTGTACTCGCCAGCCAAGACTGTCGCGGATTGCTTCAAATTCCGAAACAAGCTCGGAACCGACGTCGCAATAGAGGCCCTGCGCGAAGCCGTAAGGGAGAAGAATGTGAGTCCGGATGAACTGCTGCGGTTCGCGGACATCTGCAGGGTGCGTAGCGTCTTGGTGCCGTATCTTGAGGGGGTCATGCAATGAAAGGAGAGCCAAGGAACATCCCGGCGTCCGTTCGAGCCAGACTGCTGAACCTAAGCAGAGAGCGGCAGGAAGACTTTAATCTGACGCTAACTCGCTACGTATCTGAACGATTCCTATACCGGGTCGGCGAGTCGCCGTGCAGACAAAACTATGTACTCAAGGGTGCTATGCTACTGACGGTTAGCCTCGACCAGTTACGTTATCGCCCAACTCGAGACATAGACATGCTACGAACAGGAAGTGAAGACGAAGCGTCGATACGGGCCGATATAGAGACCATTTGTTCGGTTGACGGAGACTCAGATGGGCTGCTTTTCGACTCGGCACACGCCACAGTCGAGCCGATCCGGGGAAACAACCGCGACCAGGGGATGCGAATCAGGATTCCGGTGCAGCTCGGTAGCGCACGTATTCGGCTGCAGATCGACCTGGGATTTGGCGATGTCGTGTATCCGGCTCCGGAATCCATAACATTTAAGGCGCTTCTCAATCAGAGCGAGCCTAAGATACTCGCCTATCCACTGGAGGCAGTGATTGCGGAGAAGTTCGAAGCGATTGTCTCAATTGGGATGGCCACGAGTCGCATGAAGGACTTCTTTGATGTCTACGTCCTCGCGACTACATGTGAATTCAACCAATCTGCCCTGCTTCGCTCGATAGAGGCTACCTTCCAACGACGGAAGACCCAATTGCCGACTGTGCTCCCGACAGTGCTTGGCGAGGAGCTGTTGCAGGACACTGCCAAGCAAACCCAATGGAGTGCGTTTGCACGTCGGATCGAACAAGATCCCGCTCAGTTAACCCTTGCGGTCGTCCTTGAGTGGGTGCGACGCTTCCTGCGCATCACCTGGGACGAGACCTTTGCGGCTTCAGTCTCAGCGTGGACACCGGGAGAAGGGTGGCATTGATCGGGCGATTAACTCAGTGGGAGAGTGCCACCTTCACACGGTAGAACTCGGCAGTTCAAATCTGCCATCGCCCAGACGTTCATTTGTTTAGTGCCAGTTCTTAGGGTCCAGCATGCTCGGCTCCGGCATCTATCAGTAGCTGGAGGACAGCCGGGTTCGGGTTATGGGCGGCTGCGTTATTGAGTGGTGTTGCACCAAGGTCTGAGCGAGCATCTACATCGGCCCCGGCATCAAGCAGCACCTGAATTACTGCGGGGTTTTCATTGTAGCGGGCGGCAAATATCAGAGGTGTCCAGCCGGTAGCGCTGCGAGCGTGTACATCGGCCCCGGAATCAATAAGTATTTGAGCTACCGATGGGCTCTCATTATAGCGGGCAGCAAGTAACAGCGGTGTCCAGTCATCACGAGTGCGTGCGTTCACCTCGGCGCCAGCATGCAAAAGTATCTGAACAGCAGCAGGGTGTTTGTTGTACTGGGCGGCAGCTATAAGCGCAGTCCAGCCATAAGGGTCACTGGCGTTGGCATGAGCTCCGGCATTGAGAAGTATCTGCAGGACCGACGGGTCCGGGTTATAGGCGGCGGCATGCATCAGTGGAGTCCAGCCAAAACTGTCAGCGATGTTGGGGTTGACTCCAGCATTGGTAAGCTGGCGTACCGCGGCTGGAGAACCGTCCGCTGCCGCTGAAATAATACTGTTAGCCTGCACAACAACAGGCGCCAGTAAAAGGAGCCCCACTAACACTGCGTGCTTCATTGTCCTCTTCCTTCTCTGGTGCGTTTGCGGACCTTGGTACTATTTCGGATCACGCAATAGTAAAGCCACCCCGCCGGCAAAACGCAACAAAGTTCTCAAGCTTCTCCTTGTGCGCCGGTCCTGAAAATTGTAAGTGAGGATCAGCTTCTTTGGTAAAATCATCCGTAAACCGCTCGAGTATTTTGTCAACTACTTCCTCAGGACCATCAGAGTTTTCCAAGTACAAGACGCGCCGGTTTTCAAGCTGTTTATCTATTGGTACCGCTGGAATGTGCTCCAGTGCCTGTTCTACTGCATCTGCAAGCGCAGCGGCATCAGAGTTAGTGACGCTTTGCATGCGGTTTAACAGGTAGGTCCCGCTCCACTCTCCACCCGAATACGCCTTGTCCGTGTGCTCGTCCGTGTGCTCGTCCGTGTCCGTATCCGTGTCCGTGTCCGCGTTCGTGTCCGCGTCCGTATCCCCAGCCCCACCAGTCGACATGAGCTGATCATCGAATGAAGGTTGTGTCCCTTCAGGTTCCCAGCCGTGTATCTGCGCAAGCTTCAATACAAGCGGCCATTCGTCTATGTTGAACCAAAACCGGGCCGAGCGTCGCACATGCCCCTGATCAGGTTCCTTATCGCCCTCGGCGGCGGCTTTCTTTCGTACATTGCTAATGAGATCGTATGACATCGTTTCGCTGCCTTTGTGTATGTATGGTGGTGACAACCCCCGGTCACCGTACAGCTTTGCCGAATCACTCACCCTCAGCTCCGCCTTCTTTAACATACTCCTCTAAAGTGAATGCCGTCGAATACTTTTCGTCGGAGTATTGAGTCTCGTTAATTGTACCAGTGACGGACAGAAGAAGAGTCATGGTCGATGTCGTAACCGGCCGGTTTCCCGAACCGGTCTCACCCGCATCTATGCAAT
>JAIVHN010000085.1 GCA_020201015.1 Spirochaeta sp.
CTGTTAGCGTACTAAAATAGGGAACCGGAGTCAACACAATAAAAAAGATTTGTGCAGAAAACATGTCAGTTACAACATTTTTTCCGATCAGGCTGCCGTCGTGGCAAAACTGCGCGTGAAAACTTCTTGTGGCACGCACGAAAGCAATGGAATAGTGGCCGCAGGACATGGTATACAATGAGAAAAGTACAAGCTTTCAGTGATCTGGAGTGAACAAACATGCAGGTAGTATGCTTAGACCTTGAGGGTGTCCTCATACCCGAAATATGGATCAACGTTGCCGAGCGCTTAGGCGTAGCCGATCTTCGGCTTACCACACGCGACATTGCCGACTATGACGAGCTTATGCAAACACGCCTGAGGATACTTGCGCGTGAGGGGATTAAGATTGGAGATATAAGCGATACAATAAGACACATGACTCCTCTGTCCGGTGCATGCACATTCGTTGACGAGCTTCAGAAGCTTGTTCCACTTGTTATTCTATCGGATACTTTTGTTCAGTTTGCAGGGCCGCTCATGAGGCAGTTAGGAAACCCCACCCTGTTCTGCAACGAGCTAGTAATTGATGAGGCGGGCAGTATTCATGGCTACCGTCTCAGACAACAAGACGGAAAACGGCGTGCTGTTGCAGCCTTCCATTCAATGAACCTTGAAGTTATTGCTGCTGGGGATAGTTATAACGATGTATCCATGCTCAACGAGGCTAATTCTGCGGCCTTCTTTCGAGCTCCGAAGGACATTGCCGCGCAATTTCCCCAGTTTCCACGTCTTGAAAATTACGAACAGTTGCTTGATTTCATCCGCGAGCAGATCGGTAGGTAAAAAGCTCCCCTGCTTTGAATCCGCTTTGAATCCGCTTTGAAATTGGCGGTGGCGTACCGTTTGCACTATGTTTACGATAATACCACGTGTTTGGACTCAATGTAGCGTACTGAAACGGAGTAGTTATGCCGTCGGAGAACAGCAAGGCTAAAATACGAAAGCGAGCGGAAGAACAAGTCAGACACCAATCCAGGGCTATGGAGACTCCAACTGAAAAACTCATTTATGAGCTTAATGTGCATCAAATTGAACTTGAGATGCAAAACGATGAGCTTCGTGCAAGTCAAGAAGAGCTACAAAGGGCCCGGCGCCAGTATTAAGCGTTGTTTGAGAATGCGCCCATTGGTTATTTTGTATTTAACCGGCAGGGTGGCATCCGTGAAGTTAACCATCATGGCGCAGGTATGCTCAAGGCCGAACGAAAACATTTGACGAACAAGCCGTTTATCGTGTTCCTCCCCCAGGATACGCACTCCCAATTTTTCCGGCATCTTTAGCGTGTTTTTCAACGTGAGGGAATAGTCTCGGAGGAGATGTCTTTTGCCAACAAATCTGGCGTATTACTCTGGGGTCCCGTTGCAGCTAACCGCGCAAAAAGCCACTTCCTGGCAAATATGAGCCACGAAATTCGCACTCCGATGAACGGAATCATTGGCATGACGGAACTGACGCTTGGTACCGCAGTCAGCACGGAACAACAGGAGTATCTGGAGGCAATCCACAGCTCGGCCGAGTCACTCGTGGAAATTATTAATGATATCCTGGACTTCTCACGTATAGAGGCTGAGAAAATCACGCTGGAACACCAACCCTTCTCGCTTGACGAACTGCTCAAGGCGGTTCAAGATCTGTTCCGACCGATGGTAAATAACAAGGGCATCGTGCTAGAAATGAACCAAGAGCTTCACGGCTACGACGGCTTTCATGCAGACCCGAATCGAATACGCCAAATCCTCGTGAACCTCGTTGGCAATGCGGTGAAGTTCACTCATGAAGGAACTGTACAGATCAATGTGCACAGTCTTGATACCGAGGACGGTCGTGTTGAACTACATTTGGAGGGTAAAAATACTGGAATAGGGATTCCGGATGCCCGGAAGCACGACATATTCCGGAGCTTCACCCAGGCCGACAGTAATTACGGCCGAGCCTTTGTCGGTACTGGACTTGGGCTAACCATCTCAAAAAGCCTTGCAGAGATGATGAGCGGAAGCATGAGTTTTGAGAGCACTGAGGGGCAAGGAAGCTCATTTCATTTCGTATTACCGCTAGAAACAGCAAGCATTGCGCCCGGCGTTGCTGACAAGTCGCCACAAAAACCAGCTTCAGCTCGTGAGCACAACGCTCATATTCTGGTTGCTGAGGATAATGCTATCAATGTGCTGGTTATTCGTACGCTGCTTGAGCGACATGGGTACCACGTAACCTGTTCCGCTAACGGCCACGAGGCGCTGGAAGCACTCTCAGCCCAGGACTCAATTCGCATTGTCCTCATGGACGTTTCTATGCCGGGGATGGATGGGGTCACCGCGACCCGGAAGATTCGTGCAGGGGAAGCCGGTAGCGCCGTTAAAGACATACCAATCATTGCGCTCACGGCCCACTCAATAAAAAGTGCACGTGAGGAGTATCTTGCCGAGGGAATGGACGACTACATTAGCAAGCCATTTGCCCACGAAGAAGTACTTGAAAAGATAGAAGCACTACTGAGCAAGGAGCTCCCTTGAGCACAACTTCACCTGAATACACCCCTCAGCAGGAGCACGCGCAACCCAAGCGAGAGTTCTACGCAGTAGGGATTGGTGCTTCCGCTGGCGGCCTTGAAGCCCTGGAGATCTTCTTTGACAACATTCCGCCGCTCCCAGATTTTGCCTTTGTGGTTGTGCAGCATCTCTCGCCCGACTACGAAAGCCTTATGGGCGAGCTCCTACGAAAGCACACTCAACTAAGCATTCACGAGGCCGAAGACAGGATCACTGTTGAACCTGGAAATATCTACCTCATGCCGCGCAAAAAAACATGACTATGTATCATGGGAGGCTATTGGAATTATTCTCTCCGGCACCGGCAGCGACGGAACCCGGGGAATCCGATCCCTTAAAGAGGTCGGCGGCATGGTTATGGTGCAAGCCGAAGATTCCGCCAAGTTCGACGGGATGCCACGCAGTGCAATTTGCACCGGTATTGTTGATTACGTTCTTCCGGTTGCGCAGCTGCCTG
Source organism: Spirochaeta sp. (assembly GCA_020201015.1). Lineage (GTDB taxonomy): Bacteria > Spirochaetota > Spirochaetia > DSM-27196 > SLAA01 > SLAA01. Next base: position 3,046 of record JAIVHN010000085.1, read on the forward strand.
AGGAACTGCAGAACTTTACCTCGGGAAATATTCTTATACGAACGCCGGAATCGTCTGGTGACGGCGACGGGCACCTTCAGAAAATTTTCATGCTCATTAAGCGCAAGACCGGTGTGGATCTTTCGTATTACAAAGAGAACACCATCATACGCCAAATAGAGCGCCGTATGGGTATTAACCATGTGCATCACATTGAGGAGTATGTTCAACTCCTTGAAGAGAGCCCTGCCGAGATATCGACCCTGTTCAAAGAGATGCTTATTGGAGTCACCCGGTTCTTCCGAGACGCCGAGGCCTTTGATATAATCAAACAGCGGATTATTTCCGAGATTATCAACTCTAAGGAGGCCGGGCAGCCCATACGCATTTGGGTCGCCGGTTGCTCAACAGGCGAGGAGGCATATGGGCTGGCTATTCTCTTTGACCAGTACTGCCACAACAACTACATCAACAACAACATTAAGATATTCGCTACCGATATCGACAAAGACGCCATCGAGTTTGCGGCTCATGGAGCCTACCCGGAGAGTATTGCAGCAGACGCTCCACCATCTGTACTTCAGAAGTATTTCGTGAAGAAAGGCGAACGGTATCATGTAGTTCCGCGAATTCGTGAAATGGTGGTGTTCGCATACCACAACATTTTTAAGGATCCTCCGTTTCGCAGCATTGACCTGATCAGCTGTAGAAATTTGTTAATTTATCTACAACCTGTACTCCAGAACAGGGTAATCTCTAACTTCCAATTCTCCCTCAAAAAAGAAGGATTTCTTTTTCTCGGGAGTAGTGAAACCATTGGCGAGTCCGGCAAGTACTTCAAGAACTTTGATGTTAAATGGAAGATATTTCGGTACAAAGGCGGGGTTAAGCCGCGCGGTATGGCTATTGCAACGCCCGATCCCGCTGGGAACCGCTCTGCCGCAAGTCATCAAGGAGCGCAAGGAGCTGGAGTTTAGTAACATTGTAGTTGGGGAAGGAGGCGACGCCCACCAGATCACACTCACAATCCGCCCTATCTTGGACACCCATGGTAACAGCTACTTTGCAGTGATATTCCGACGCGAGAGGGACGCAGGAGACCAAAAAGCTGTTGCCGCAAGGTTCAACGTTGATGAAAGCGTGCAGCGTCGCATCCAAGACCTTGAGAGCGAACTGCAGAACACCAAAGAAAATCTTCAGGCAACAATTGAGGAACTTGAAACATCGAACGAGGAGCTGCAAGCCACAAATGAGGAATTGCTGTCCTCAAACGAGGAGCTGCAGAGTACCAATGAAGAGCTGCAGTCGGTGAACGAAGAACTGATCACGGTTAACTCCGAGTACCAGAAGAAGATTGAGGAACTCTCGGAGCTTAGCAACGACATGAACAACCTGTTATCCAGCACCGACATTGGAACAGTTTTTCTTGATACATCGTTCCGTATTCGCAAGTATACTCAGCCGGTGACGCGCCAAATTAACATCATAAAAACCGACCTGGGTTGCCCCATTACCCACTTGTCGCACAACTTAATCTACGAAAGCCTGATGACTGACATAGAAACGGTAGCGCGCACTCAACAGCAACGTGAGGTTGAGATCCAGAACCGGAGCGGCAACTGGCTCTTGGTTAGGATTACC
>JAIVHN010000257.1:0-6759 GCA_020201015.1 Spirochaeta sp.
GTATGCCATCATCCAGGCGGAGAACACATCGACTACCGTGCCACGACGGTGATCTCGAGCATCGGCGCCCGACTCACGTACGACGTGCTTCTGGCCGGAAGTGGGCTGCGCGGTGTGGTTCGGCGGAGGATCATCTCGACGCAGCAGGACAGCGGCTACAGCGCGGTAATCCTCTTCGTCGGGTTGACGGATGGAGTCTCCGGGCTCGGGGTTGGGGGTGAGAATTACTGGCTCTACCGGGGGTACGATCACGAGAACATCCCCGAGAAGACACGACGGCTCATCGACGGGCACGCCTCGGGCGCGTATCTGTCGTTCCCCGCGTTGAAAGCCGGCGATGGACGCCCGGCGACCGCCGAGATAATCACATTCGCCGACCCGGCCCTGTTCGATCGCTGGAAGCGGGATCCGTGGCGGCAGCGTGGGTCGGAATACGAGGAGGTGAAGCAGCGAATCTCGCAGGGGCTTCTGAATCTCGTGGAGGAGTATCTGCCCGGCTTCACGGCATTGGTGGATTACACCGAGCTCGCGACCCCTGCCAGCATTGAGTATTTCACTTCGCGGCCCGGAGGCAGGATGTATGGCCTGGCGGCCTCACCCGAGCGCTACCGGAAGGTGGAGCTGACCGCGTCCACGCCAATACCCGGTCTGCTGCTTTCTGGAAGCGACATCGTGTCGGTCGGCATAGAACCGGCGCTTCTGGCTGGTGTGGGTGCTGCCGCCCACGTACTCGGACTGCGAAGGCTGGTGCCCGGTATTGTGAGTGCGGCACGCCAGACGCGTTCAGAGGAATCCCAACATGCAGCAACCGTATCGCTCGGACGAGGCCCGAGGCCGACTCCGATCCGGAACGATCGCGTCGTGGCGCGACTCGAAGAGCGCGAACGGCTGACCGAATCGGTCTTCCGTCTGCGCCTTGCGCTGCCCTTTCCGATCACGATGCGTGGAGGGCAGTACTCACGAATCGAGGTCGCGCCTGAAGAGTGGCGTGACTACACGGTCGCGCGCGTTCTTGGGCTGTCGCATCCACCCAAATTGGGCAACGATGGATGGATCACGGGCGATCGGCTTGAATACTTCATCGACACCAGGTTCGGCGGCATCGGGTCTGAGTTCGCTGGGAAAGCACCGATCGGAGCCGAGGTCTCCGTTCGGCTTCCGGTAGGTGACTTCGTGCTCCGGCATACCGAGCGACGCAGAGTGTACGTCGCAACCGGGACCGGGATCACTCCCTTTGTGGCGATGCTCCAAACCGCACCGCAGAACACCTGTGGTCAGCGGGACCTGCTCGTCTTCGGCTGCAGACTGCGACGCGAGAATCTGGCTAAGATGCTCTTCAGCGATCTAAACGACGGTAGCCGTCCTTCGGTGGTGACCTGCCTCAGCCGAGAGGACGCCGATCCCCTGCTCTACCCGGAGAACCTCGCTGCAGAGCACAGCCAGCTGGACCAGCTGGAGTTTGGCGGCCGGGTGACGAGCTTGCTCGATCGAGCGCTGAGCAAGGCAACACCCGCCGGGATTGAGCCTTCGGTGACCGACTTCTACCTTTGCGGGAATCCTTCGATGGTGGAAGATGCACGACAGCTGCTCGCACGCTCAGGGGCCGCCGGCATTTACGAGGAGAGGTTCTAGTTATGGCGACTGACTCGTTTCGCGCGACTGAGCTTTTTCAGATGCACGAGCTGGTCATCCAGCTCGACCGTGCCGCACAGATTATCCTTGCCCCCCTCGGAATCACCTACAACGATTTCCTCGTCCTGCTCGCCGTCTACGGGAACCCGAGTTCAAGCCAGCAGGAGATCGCGCAGTCTATCGGCGTTGGCAAGGCCAGCATAAGCCTGCGTACACGAGCGCTGTCGGAGAAGGGACTTGTTGTACAGTCGCTCAACCCGGAGAACAGACGGGAGACACTGCTCGTCCTCTCCGGCCAGGGGCAACGAGTCTACCAGGAGGCAGCGAGCATTCTCACCGAAAGGGCGGGGCCGGTATTCGACACACTGGGCTCGAACCGAGAAAGGTTTCGCGCCGATCTTGGGGCTCTGATTCAGGAATTGCACAACCAGATGTTTGACCCCAAGGAGAACACACGATGACACTTAGAACTAATCGCTTGCTTACCATAAAGGAACCTGACCCGATGACCGTACGGGGAAAAGCCGCCGCGTTGTCCTACAGCATCGTGGCGCTCGTCAGCATCGTGCTGGGCAGCATCTATCTCTTTTCGCCGCAGTTTATGCCCTACCACGCCGCCGCGCTGGGCACCTCTTGGAGCGCCCTGGAGCCGGAACAGCAGACGCTGATCCTGGCACTGATGCGCGTGGGCGGTGGTGGCTGGGTGGCAGTGGGCCTCGCACTGGCGTTGCTGGTTGCGCTGCCCTTCCGGCAGGGGCAGGCGTGGGCCGTGTGGCTTATACCGTTACTGGGGTTGGTTTTCTATTTGCCCAACCTCTATGCCACCCTGCAGGTAACACTCACTACACCCGCAACGGCCCCATGGTATGGCAACCTGGTCGGAATAGTGGCGCTGCTGGTGGGCTATGCGTTGTGCCCTAACAGCGCCGCGCTGCGTTCGGCGGCCTGGGCCGAGAACAATACGAAATGAGGGAACAACTCGAAATGGCTAACGCCGGCATGCGTTATGCGGTCGCGCAACCGGCAGTGATTGGCGCCGCCGGCAGGGGGTGCGTATTACTACCTCATCTCGGGCTTGTTGAGTAGCTAACGAAAAAGGAAATTAAATATACCGCATGTTTGTCCGTCGGACGGCCGTCTGGGCCTTTGCCCTACTGAATGCCAGTAACTATGCAGCGCTCCGGAACTGGTTCCAGCGCGTGATCGTGCGTTGGGTTGATCGGGCGCAACTCACCGGCAATCTAAACTATGAGAGCACCGGCGTTCATGCGCTACGACTACGCTAAGGGCGACTTACGCATCTGCAGGCCTATCTGGACCCAGGTAATCGCTGCCACCTGCAATCATCTGGCAGCGCAGGGCATCGCCGAGGCGGCCGTACCGCCGCTGGTTTATTGAAGCCTGGATTCCATCTCAGCGCGATTACCATGGTGATAAGCGGCTTGATGATGTCAATTCCATAGCTGTCGACCGAAACGTCCACCTCCTTTCATGCGGCGGCGATCCGGTGGCGTGAGTCTGACTGTGACACTGCTACTATTCACGTCTACCGCGAGACAGGTGCGGCCACCCCCTGGATCCCAAGCCTGGTCTAACTTGGCATAACTGGTCTTGCGGCCGCGGTCGCCTATCGCGCGAGCTTCTTGAGCGCCCTGAGCGTCTTGAGAGCCCAATCGTAGTGGCTCGAGGTAGCCGATACGAGATACGAGCCGAGCGACGTCGATCCGGTCCATCCGTAGCGCTTCTTCGTGAACAGCTCCTCGTCGGTGTGCTTTCCGATCAGCTCGATCATCGTTTCGTGACTCTCGCGAACCAGGGCCAGCGCGTCGTCGAGCCTCGTGCCCTTGTACTTCTCGTAGATACGGTGGTTGAGGACAGGAAGCGTCTGCCACGTGACTCCCTCGGCTGGAATCGCCGGCTTGCGGCCCGACATCCCGACGGAGTACCACTCGAGCATCATCAGGTGCCACTCGTGGAGGTGACAGATCACGTCCGCGACCGTCCTGTCGCGATCGTTCAGCTCGTCGTTCTCGTACGAGCGCTCCCGAACGTCGAGCGGCAAGGTATCGACGAATGCGAGAAGCTTTGCGAAGTTCGCCTCGCTGGCTTCGAGCAGCTGAGCACGGGTCGTTGGTCGTGGCATCGATTACATCCCTTGAGGAGCGCCGCAACGGTGGCGGTGCGCCGCAGATTAGGTTACGCGAAATCGGGCGCGCAGGTCAACCGCGCGGCGAATGGCCGCGACGAGGATACTCGCAACGATCCGAACGGTAATGATGTTCCCAACAACGTTTTTCCAGTTCCGTATGTGAGATTCGCAGGTTTGTGTCCCATGTAGTTCAGCATGTAGTCCAGGATCCACAGCAATTCTCGCTCGCCTTGCTTGCGCTGTGCCTTCCGTCTCCGGCCACAATCACATCCGGCAAAGGCACAACACGCCTACTGCAACGAACGATACTCGTCAAAGACATAGGGCGGAACTACATCAATGTGGATCGATGATCCTTGCGTATGAGGCCAGGAAATGACTTCTTGTATCCCCCGCCCCGACCCGTCACCAATGAACTGTTCAATTTTCGACGCGACAACACTGTTGTTGTGGTAGGTCTCCTGTATCACAAAGGGCACGGCGGCATTGTCACCGTCAAAAAATGCGTCCGCGGCCAACAGGCTTTGATAGACAACCTCCAACTCTTGTTCCTCGGCGCAGTTGGGGTCATCAGCACCGTACATATGCAAGGCAAACCAACCTGGGGAGTAGCTGCCATGCATATCCAAGAGATCCTGGAAAGACCCCTCGAGCACATCCGTGGTGTACGTGCTTGCAGTGGGACACACAACTCGGGCGGATGTAATGGCGCTGATGGTGGCGTCGCCTTCCCCGTAGCCGGCAAAGAATGCTTGCAGCATATCGGAGCCGTACTGCTTTACTTGCGCTCGAGTCGACTTGCCGCCTTCGCAGCTGAGATCCAGCCACTCGTTTGGCACCCCTTCATTGAGAAGATCAAACCGCACCTGAAATGGGTTGTTGTCCGCCATAGGCGCAAACCCGATAATGACACGTGCATAACCTGCGCTGTCTATGTCCTGCAAGTAGCGAATAAGGTTGGTTCTATAGGGTTCCGGTATCCCAATCTCTCCGGATGCAAGGCGGTGGGGAATCACTCCCCAGTTCTGTGCTTCGGTAGCATCATAATGCCAAATAAGAATGCGTATGGTTTGTGCGCCGCGTGAGCGCATTGTTACCAACTGATTTTGCACCTTGCCGCAGACGTCATGCTGATGATAGTTCTGGAGGATGCTATACCCTTCCAGTTGGTCGCCGTAGTGAGTGAAATTAGTGCCGATATAAGGCTGAGTGCTCAGAACGGCCTTTTCTCGCACGTACAGCGGCTCACACGTACTGCTGCCGTCTAGATCGGAGCTTTCGTTGCCCAGCATGCAAGAAATGACCAGAACCAAGGTCCCCATCATCACCGGTAGGAATCGCTTCTTCATATTCATCAACTCTTTGGCATCTCTAAAGGCTTGAACATTCTAATTTGCCGGACGCCTATAGCATTATACAGTAATATCCGTGTCAAGTTTTTTATGTTTGCCTGTAGTGAACCGTCTCATGTGTCGGAAAAGTGAGCTTGGTCACCACCCAGCCCCGAGCAGCTGTGAACGGAGTTCCTCGGCGGTTGGCGCTGCCTGTTCCATGATTTCATGCACCTTGTTGAAATGCAGCAGGCGTACCCCTTCAAGCTGCGGCTGAAGATAGATATCAGGCTCAGCAGTGCGCAGTTTTGCGGCAATGATACTCTGCTGCATAATCTCCTTTGTTTTGAACAGCATATCGACCACGCCGGGGCGCGCCTCGTCCGCGACCGGCTCCCGCCGACCGGTAACATCAATTGCGACTACAATATCGACCTGACCAACCAAAAGATCGAACGGCACCGGGTTGGAGGTTCCTCCGTCAATGAGCAGCATGTCGCCGTACTGCACAGCCTCGAACAATACCGGCACCGCCATACTGGCCTTAATGGCAGTAAACAAATCCCCTTCGGTAAATACAACACTCTCTCCGGTCCAGTAGTCAGTTGCCACCACCGACAGCGGGATAGATAGTTCCTCAAAGGTGCTGACCGGCATGTGCCCGGCTATGTAGTCGAGAAAGTTAGCTGAGTCGAATACCCCTCCGCCGCCCAGCCCAAGCTGGATAAACTCCAGCAACTCAAGCTCGGGGTTGCTTGCCAGTCCTGACAGTGCATCCAGCTCCTCAAGGCCGCTTGGGGCGGCCTCTGCGGGGTATCGCTGCGCCCCCTGGTGCGGGGGAGTACGGTGTGGCGGCTGCTTCGGCCTTCAGGCGCTCAACGAGCCAGACCTTAATGATTGACTGTCGAGTAACACCTATACGAGCCGCTTCACGATCCAAAGACTCAACCACCCAGGCCGGAAAATCAACGTTAATACGCTTCTGGTCTTGGTTTAGCCGACGTGCTGTCGAGAGATCGAGATCCTCAATGATGTCCTCTTTGCCTTCATCAAATTTGCTATCGAAGTCTTTAGCCTTCATAGAGTTTTTCCTCTCGCTTACGCGAACGCCTGACGGAAATTATCCGAATCTTGTCCTCCCGGTACGTAACCACAGCCGACCAGTGCTTCTCGCCGATTCGGCCAATGACAAGCAAGCGACGCTCTTCCTCTGAGTTTGCTTGGATTTCCAGAAGATCCGGATCATTCCAAAGCTCTTGAGCGGCCTCAAAGTCGATACCATGCTTTTCCAGATTCGCATAGCTTTTAGTGTCATCGAACTCGAAGAGGTGCATGAGTATAAATTATCCCTTTTCTACTCACGAATCAATAGGGTGTGGCGGCGGTCTCCGGTCTTGGTTTACACAACAGGCTGGTACTCATGGAGTGCGTTCGCGGGCGTTCGAGAAATTGGGGGCACGGGATCATTTCCGGAAACAGCGGAGCACATCACGCCTTCGGTTTTAGCTCCGCAAGCTCTGCGAGGCTGAGTCCGGTAATCTCCACAATGAGCTGTTCGTCCATGCCCTTCGCAATCATTTCAGTTACAACCTGCTCTATGCCCTCGGCACGGCCCTTGGCACGACCGTCGGCCCGGCCTCGTTCCTC
>JAIVHN010000257.1:6855-11389 GCA_020201015.1 Spirochaeta sp.
CGCCTGCCCTACGTATAAAGTACACCCAGCGCTCTAAGGGTGTCGAGGGAAACTGCGGCGCATCCGCACCGGCGGCGGCGCGGGAACCCTGGTCTCCAGGCCCAAAGCCTGGAAGCTCAAGCAGGTGGAGAGATAGGTGGTCGTTGTATACAAACTCAGGCGATGTACGCTCACGCAACTCAAAGCAGCTGTGCGGTGGCAGCTTCCCCTCAAAGATGCTGAAGTCCACAAAGGCCACACCTATCACCGGACGTAGCACCGCATAGGGCTCACCTTCACTTACCCCAGCCGAGTAGGAGCGGGCCCAGTAATAGAGAATGCGTGGACGTAGGGCGGTCTGCCGGTAACTCTGCACCTCAATGTTGAACAGCGTATTACTCCGGTCACGCGCACGAGCATCCACCACCGAGAGCTTGTCTGAGCGAAAGGTCTGCAGGTTAAAGGGGTTGGTGATCTCAAGCTTGCTCAGCCTCGGGGGACGCCTCTTCCTCGGGGTACGCGTCGTCGGGTTCATGACACAGAAGCGCGGACTCATGATCCACGGTGAATTGAAAGCTACGTGCCAGTTGTGTAGGTGTGTTCATTCTCTTGCCTCCACCTACTACTACAGGCTTTTTGTTCATGCTGATTGTTTAACTGAGGGGTTTCGGCCAAGAATTTCGTTCCGGGCACGCTCGAACAATACCGCACGCACATGTGTAGTGTACCGGCTCGTGTGTCAGCGGTGACACGTTTGCCTGTGCTATAGTAATAGCAAGAATGGGGGAGCTATGTTGCAAAACACCGATTGGCAGAGCTTTTCAGCACGTTTTCCAGTACTTGGTTCGGATAAGCAGTCAGAGTTGCTCATCAAAAGTAACGGTCTCATCCGTCGCGCGGGTCCCGGAGAGGTTCTCTACCGGGATGGGGATGAATGCACGCACCTTCCTCTCGTAGTATCCGGGGAGCTCCTTTTGACGAAATACGGCGAAAGCGGGCGCTCCATAACCCTCTACCGGGTCGAAGAGGGGGAGTCCTGCATTCTCTCTACCCTCAGTATTCTCAATGCTGAACTGTTCCCTGCGGAAGCGACGGCCAGAAGCCCCTCGACCTTGCTTCTTGTACCGGCGCAGGTAGTGCGGCAGCTTGTCGACCGGGACGTCCAGTGGCGGCAGTTCGTCTTTGCCACCTATCACCGACGCCTTTCCGGACTCATTGCTCTCATAGAAGAGGTTGTCTTCGGCAAGCTCGATCTCCGCCTGGCGGAACTACTTGTTGAAACGGCTCGAGAGCACGGCAATATCGTGCGAACAACACATCAGAAGCTCGCCGAGGAGCTCGGTTCTTCCCGGGAAGTCGTGAGTAGACTACTCAAGGATTGGGAACGGCAGGGCATCGTCAGACTCGGACGCGGGGAGATATCGATAGAAGATCTTGATAGGCTCCAGCGATTTGATCGTTAGAGTGACTTTGTCACAGACGGCCCGCTGCATCCGTTGTATTGTCTCAAGTAGAGTACATTCCTCAGGAGGGAAAAATGGTTAAGAACATGGGCGGCATAGACAGAGTGGTGCGAACGATTTTGGCAATAGCTTTTATTATCACCGCAGCTGTACTCGGCAGCTGGTTCTGGATTCTCGGTGTACTGGGTGTCGTCTTTCTGGTGACATCGCTGACGAGCTCATGCCCCCTGTACATGCCCTTCGGCATAAGCACGAGACCTCGGTAAGCGGTGCAGGTCGCGACGAGTAGCGCAATGAGCAGTACAAACGAACAGCGGCTGGATGCTGCCCTCAAGCGCTTCAGGTCTCATCCGGTGATCTCAGATTTTCGCGAGTTTCTCCTGTCGGCGCCTGTTGAAGAGCTTTTTCACATCGATCCTACCCGGCTGGCGAGAAACTGGAACGTGCCACGTCGAACGGTACTGGAGGTTCTCCTCCGGGCCGTTCGTTTCGGCATACTCGGTATGGAATGGGCTTTTCACTGTCCGACCTGTGGTGGCGTCGCAAAGGAAAGCCTGAAGCTGGCCCACACTCACGAACAGGACTTTTGTCCCGTCTGCAAATACGACTTTCGCAATACGCTTGATGAGAATGTAGAGGTCTTTTTTTCGGTTGATCCTGAAATCCAGAAACTGCCTGCGGACGTAAAATCCAGGTACGAGCGACAGATAGTCGAGGACATTACCAAAGGCGGTCGGCACGAATGGCAAAGCTCCGGCACAATCAAGGGTGTTGAAGTTCTCAATCACCCCGTCTTTCGCGATATATTCGGTGACGAGACCCTCTCGTTAGACCAGAGTCTGGAGATTCGCTCCGCGACGGTTCTCTTTAGCGACGTAACTGGTTCTACATCGATGTACGAACGTCTTGGTGACGCCCGGGCGTATCGGCTCATCCGAGATCATTTTGATCTTGTTTTCCGAGCGATTGATAAGCACGACGGCGTGCCGATCAAGACTATAGGTGACGAGGTTATGGGTGTCTTTGTAGATGAAGCATCAGCGGTACGCGCCGCCTTCGACATGCAGGACGCGCTCACCTCGAGTAACGACAGTCGTGGTGACGGGGAGAGTCTCACACTCAGGATCGGGGTTCATCGGGGCCCAGTCATAGCCGTGACCCTCAATAATCAGATCGACTACTTCGGGCGGACGGTAAATATTGCAGCCCGGACGCAGGCCGTTTCCGAACCCGGCCAGCTCTCAATGGGAGAACCGTTTTTCCGTGCACCGGGCGTAAAAGAAACGCTTCGAAAGCGCGTCTCGCAGGTCAAGCGGGGTGCGGTTACCATGAAGGGAATCGATGAGCCGATCCAGGTCTACCGAGTGACACTTTCGCAGCAGTCCGGTACATCGACAGATCAATAAAGCGATAGGGGCGCTGGGAGCTCATGCGGTGGGTAGTGGAACGGGCGAGCAGGCTTGTCCACGCGTCCGAGCAACGTGCTTGTTTCACGTCTTCCATTTCTCACTCAACAAGCATCTCCCGAAGGATCTCTTTCACCTGCTGAATCTTGTGTCCTCTCGTCGGATCGAGGTCAATCAGGAAGATCTCATATTGATTGACTACCATTCCCAGTCAAAACCTTCCCCCCGGCCGCCTCAGGGTTGAGAAGTTTGTCTTCCTGATTGGTGTTCATCTTCTGGAGTGCTTCTTCCCAGCCCGCTCGGGGAGTCTTGTTGATTGAGTACAGTTAGCCCCAGTCTCAGTAGACCGGCACTCCGCCCATATTTGCAACCACACCAAAACGCTGCCGAAAATCCGTACAGATTTTGTGCGCCTGTTGCACAACAGAGCTGTCCAGTGGCCCCTTGTCCACAGCTGACACCGCGCTGTGCAGCTGCTCCGGGGTGTTAATGCCTACCACAGTGCTGGCAATAAGAGGATGTGAAAGTGAGAATCGCACGGCAAACTCGGTCCAGGAATCCGGTTCTTGCGGGAGCGTACTGCGGAACTCAGTCAGCTGATCGTAAAATCGGTCGAACTGCAGATCACGCATCCGGTCATCCTCGGGAAGCAGGTCACGGTTAACCCTCTTGTCTGTCAGCAGTCCTGCTGCAAAGGGACGGATCCCGATAAAACCCATACCGGCAGTCTCCATCTCATCAAAGACATCAATCATCTCGGTTTCCAGGGTATTGAAATAGGCAACCAGGCCGCTGAAATCACCAGACGTAACTGCCTGTCGGGCATACCCCATAGTATAGGGAAAGCTTGCCAGGAAGCCGACCTTGCCCTCCTGCTGAAGCCGCGCGAACTCTTCCTTCAGGGGTTCGGTAACATGGTTGTACTCCGACAGGCGCGTTGGTTCCCCCGCTTCACAGTATCCAAGTTTCTGCTCTACGGTACCCCGGTGAAGGTGCTGAACCACCGCAATTCGATCAGTATTCAAATCCCGCAAGGCATCCTCAACCTGATCGCGAAACTTTTTTGCATCAAAAACCGGATCGCCCCAGTCCGGCACATTTATCTTTATCATGTGGTGGAGATCATGACGCTTCGGGTGTTTTCCCAGTATCTGCCCGGTCAACCAGCGTGTACCATACTCGTAACTGGAATGAATGAAATTAACCCCAAGCTCTACCGCTTCCTCCAATGTACGCGCACCCGCCCGAGCCTGTTCATCCATAACGCCGTCTTTTGATGCGTAGCGCATGGTCCCGTAACAGATCTCAGAAACCTCAAGCCCCGTGTTTGCATACTGTCGATATTTCATATTAACTCCATGTATAATTCTGCTGCATATGGTTATTGTATTTAAGTTAGGACCCGAGGCCTGCAGAGTCAATCACTTCACGGCTACAGGCACCCATGATACCATATGCACACAAAGAGACAGGAATTACATGGAAACCAAAAACTTTGCCGACACCGGCAAACAGGTATCACGGCTCGGATTCGGAGCCTGGCAGCTGGGGAACCGCAACAGCCAGGAATGGGGTGACCCCGATCAGGATCCCGTAAGACTGGTTCATGCAGCTATTGATGCTGAAATCAATTTTTTCGACACCGCCCCCAATTACGGGCAAGGGGCCTCCACCGATGTACTCGGC
>JAIVHN010000258.1 GCA_020201015.1 Spirochaeta sp.
GGAACTTGAGTTCACCTCGCCTGCTGAGCCGGGGGCATATGAAATCCGAGTGCATGATGAAATTGGCAATCAAATTACCGTCCGTGCAACCGTATATAGCACAACCGAGTTACGCATTTCTCCGTCATCAATGACGGTCGTTCTTGATCCCGGTGATGATGAGGATCTTGATTTCACAATCTCCGGCGGGACTACCCCGTATAATGAACCAACTCAACAGCCGGAAGATTTCGGAATCTTTGACTGGGACGGCGACGAGTTCGACTACACCGTCAGCGCGGTGGGCAGTGCAACAATCACCGTGGCCGACGATGACGGCAACGTAGCCCAGGCAACCGTTGTTGTTGTCTCGGAAGATCCTGAACCGCTCTTCATGTCGCCTTCGTCGGTAACCTTACAAGCTGGCGGTAGTGCCAATTTCCACGTGTCCGGCGGTGTGCCTCCCTACCAGTTCGACCATGACCCAAACGCACAGAGTACGCTCGAGCAGATCTCGGCGAGTGTTGTGCGCTTTACCCTCAACGACTCCCTTCCGCCGCCGTTCCAAGACAAAACCTGGGAGATAACGGTAACCGATGCCGCAGGGGAGAGCACAAGCTCGAATGCACGTACCTCGACGGACTGAGAATGTGAACAGGGTCAATCGACAATAGCGTCAAGCAGTTGTGCGGACCTTGACAATGTCTCGGCGGTGGCCTCACGCTCGCGCATTTGAGCGAAGGTATCGAGATAGTCTTCAAACGCCTCGTCTAAGTCCGGCCGTTCCTGCTGCACCACATCGCTCCGCAAGGCCTCAAGCACTTCAAGCCGAACATTGAGTGAGCGCAATATTGCATCGCGCTGTTCCGGGCGTTGGCCAAGTTCAACTGCCTCGGCGGAGAGCGCTTGTTGAACCGACTGAACACTCGATCTCAGAGCGGACAGGCGTGCTTCGGTGCTCGAAGCCGAGGCACGAAACCGGTTGCGTTCCGACTCGACGCGTGCGAGTGCTTCGCGCGCTGCGCTAAGCTGGGTCTCGAGGTCGGATACACGACGCTCGGCGTTCTCGACTGCACGGCCAAGTTCTTCACGGTCTTGGAGCTGCTGTTCGGCGCTCTGTTCCGCAGATGCCAATCTCAGCAGTGCCGATAATACGGAACGGTCAACCTCGGTCCTCACCTGGGTAACCGGTAGTTCACGCGCCTGCTCGGAAGTGAGGAGCTCTTCAAGTTCTTCAACAACGGAGCTAAGCTCGGCGTACTCGCCGTCTTCAAGGAGCGATAGCGCACGTTGAAGGCCGTCGGTTAGCTTTTCTGCGAATAACCGCTCATCGCTCACTCGCTCCAGTAACGCGGCCAATTCGGCGGCGGTTTGCTCCTGTCTAAGGGCGAACCCGGCGAGCTGCAGCTGTTCGGCTTCGTATGCGGCCATAAGCGCTCCGATCTCAGCTTCACGTTCGGCAAGGGCCTCTTGATGCTCCTGCTGCAGGTCGTCAAGCTGCGCGCTATACTCCACCTCAAGCTCAGCCTCGGTCGCAGCAAGTGCGGCATCCAGCTCAGCTCCCGTGATACCTGCCTCCTCCAATCGAGCTCGTTCAGCTTCAAGCGCGGTTTGAAGCCGTGCTTCAAGTTCCGCCTCCCGTTCGTGAAACGCTGCTTGTGCTTGCTGTGCGGCCGTATCTCGCTCGCGTTCAAGGCGGGAAAGCTCGTCTTGAAAAAGTGCTATCTCCTCTGCCTGTGCGGCAATTCGACCCTCTGCCTCTGCACGAAACTCGGCAAGCAGAAGTGCCTCTGCACTCTCCGGTGAAGATACAGTGGTGAGAAAGCCTTGCTCTTCGGAGTCGAAGAACGCAGTGATGCTCAGCGCAGCAGCGACCGCAACGATTATGGCCGCTGTTGCGACAAAGAAGGGAACTTTGTCATACTTGTGACGCGCATGATAGCTAAGCCGTCGCCGCTCGGCGTGCTCGGTTTTCTTTTGCTCATGCAGGAACGAGTCAAGCTGCTCCTCAATTTGAACCTGCTCTTGCTTTGAAACTCCGTGTTCGGACTGTTCAAGTAGGTCGGCCAATTCATCCTTAGGAAATTCTGCGTTCGTATCGGAAGCCTCATTTTGCCGCTCGTCATGAGTCATTGACTTCACACCTCATTAAAACCATAATACATTTTTCGGGCAAAAAATTCTACGAGCGCCATGTGCCTTTTGCACAACTGGATTTCTTCATGCGGGTACGCAACAAATTTCTGCTTGTTATTCTACCACTCGTTATTTTGCCCGTTCTCGTTACCGGACTCACATCTGCACTAGCTGCACGAAATGAAATCTCGCAAATTGCTCAACGGTCAATGGAGTTCAAGGCGGAGCAACTGCGTGGTTACGCTGAAGGGCAGTGGCGTATTCTTGTTGGGAATGGTTTGACCGACCAGTCGCAGTACATAGCCGCTGCACAAAGCGCGGTGGAGTCATACGCTGTCGGACTCATTGGTGCTCCTTCAGAGATAATTCTTGCAGTCACGGACAATGGAACTATTGCTTTTTCCACTACGCAGATCAATCCGGAATCTGCTGAGGTCGCCGAATTGACACGACATCACGAGCGGCGTGCTGATGGATGGTGGACGACACAAATCGAGAGAGTGCCCCGGGTTGCTCAATCGGCATATTTCGAGCCTTTTGACTGGACCTTCGTGGTAACCGAGCGCGAAGATGCATTCTACGGCGTAATACGCCGAATCCATATGCAGTCGGGAACAATTGCAACTATCAGTCTCGCGTTGAGCCTGCTCCTTCTTCTCGTATTTGTCCGAGGTCTTCTCCGGCCGCTCGATAGTATGTCTGCAGCTATGCATCACATTATGTCCACCCGTGATCTATCACATAGGGTACCGCTGTTTCATCACGACGAGTTCGGCGATCTAGGGCACACCTTCAATCTAATGACCGAGGATCTCGAACAGGCGTACGACCAAATACGACGCTTCGCTTACCAGGCCGCAATAGCCCGGAAGCAGGAACAGAAGGTACGAAATATCTTTCAGCGATACGTTCCGCTTGAAGTACTCGAACAGGTCTTCTCAAACCCTGAATCAATGTTAGTAGGAGCCAAGCGTGAGCTTGCGGTACTCTTCTCTGACATCAGGGGATTCACCAGTATTTCCGAAAGCATGCCACCCGACCGGCTCGTCACGTCACTTAACGAGTACTTTACACAAATGGTCGACCTCATCTATCAAAATGATGGAATAGTGGATAAGTACATCGGCGATGCAATTATGGCGTTCTTTGGAGCACCAGTGAAACACGACAACGACGCGCTTCTCGCAGTGCAGGCGGGACTCGGCATGCTTGACGCAATTGAAGTGTTTAACAGGAAACAGGTTGAAAGCTCGCTGCCCGAATTCCGTACCGGCGTCGGTATTAGTTTCGGTGAGGCCACAATCGGAAATGTCGGATCTGAACGTAAAATGGACTATACGGTAATGGGAGACATGGTAAACCTGGCGTCGCGGCTCGAGGGGCTAACCAAGGTGTACGGCGTGCCGATGTTGGTTTCGCAATCAGTGGCCGCAAAGGTTGGCAGAGAAATTTCCTGTCGATTTGTGGATACCGTTACGGTAAAAGGCAAACAGCTGCGTACCAAGTTGTATGTCCCTTCACGAACTATCAGCGAACACACTCAGAAGGGCTGGAAGCTTTATCATGCTGGAGTGAAGCGGTATTACGCTCGCGAGTTTGAGGATGCACGTCGCTACTTCGTTGCTGCTGGTAAGCTCATGCCGAACGACCCTCTTAACCGAAGATTTTTTGCGCGGTCTGTGGATTGCATCAAGAATCCACCGCCCGAGAACTGGAGCGGTGTCGTGGAGATAGGTGATAAGTAGGAGTCGTGGGAAACTGGCACGCCACACCGGTCAATGCGTGCCCGGAGCTCCGAGTTCTCAGCGTCTAAGCCCGGAATATCCAATGCTGCCACCGCGGCTTTTGTTCTTAACCTGCGTGCCGGAAAGAAAGCGGAGCGGGCGGCCGTTGCTGAGAAGCATATTGGCGGGATGGTTGCGGTGATTCCGCTCTACGCGGCACTGCGGCATCTTGGACAGGACGATGCGGCGGCACGGCGAGCGGTGCTCTCGCATGTTGCGCTCACACATGCCGACCCCTTGTTGCCAGCGGCGCCGGTGCGCTCCTAACGCTTGCCGCCGAGCTTTGGGCTGGTGTTCCGCTCACCGAGTCACTGAGCGCGCACCTTACCCGGCAGGATCTGCCTTTTCTGCAGGGCCCACTAATGAGGCAAGCGGAGCTACCACCGGAGAGGGTGCTTGGACGGCTGTACAGCACCACGTGCTACCTGGAGGACTCATTGCCAGCAACCTTTTATCTTGCGCTGCGCTACGCAGCGGATGCAAAAGAGGCGCTTATTGCCAACACAATGGCGGGCGGCGACAACTGTCACCGCGGAGCCGCGCTGGGCGCGCTGCTTGGCTTAAACGCTGGCCCCTCAGCATTTCCCGAGCACTGGCGCACCGGTTTGGTCGAGCCCTAAGCCGTTCTTAATGGATTTTTCATGCCTGCCACATTGAACTCTAACATTACAATTGTCCACTGCGCTGATACAGATTTTCTCGAAAAGGAGTGGACATGAATTTGAAAGATATGAGAAAGGCA